>JAKLFN010000071.1 GCA_022711195.1 Bacteroidota bacterium | reverse complement strand
GTACTTTGCCACGGAAACCATGCAATTATCTTCATCCATTACTATCATCCCTCCTGATCCCATCATCGAACCTGCGGCTATCAGGTTATCGAAATCAATGGGTATGTCGAGATGTTTTTCTGTAAGGCATCCTCCCGAAGGTCCACCTGTCTGGACAGCCTTGAATTTCTTCCCGTTTCTTATCCCTCCGCCGATCTCGAAAATTATTTCCCTCAGTGTTATACCCATCGGGACTTCAATAAGACCCACATTATTTATTTTTCCTGCGAGGGCAAACACTTTTGTTCCTTTCGATTTCTCGGTTCCTATGCTGCTGTACCATTTAGCACCTTTGAGTATAATAATAGGAATAGCAGCCAGTGTCTCTACATTATTGACATTCGTTGGTTTTCCGAGGAATCCTGACTCGGCAGGGAATGGCGGTTTAATTGTTGGTTCGCCGCGAAGACCTTCCATGGAATGGATAAGAGCTGTTTCTTCACCGCATACAAATGCACCGGCTCCAAACCGGAGTGTAATGTCGAAGCTGAAATCAGTCCCCATAATATTTTTACCGAGGAGTCCATATTCATGTGCCTGTGCGATGGCTATTTTCAGCCTGTGTATTGCCATAGGGTATTCAGCGCGGACATAAATCAATCCTTTTGAGGCTCCGATGCTGTATCCGCAGATAGCCATTGCCTCGAGAACAGAATGAGGGTCACCTTCAAGTACTGAGCGATCCATGAATGCCCCCGGGTCGCCTTCATCGGCGTTACATACCACGTACTTCTGATCGGACTTGTTTTTTCTTGCCAGTTCCCATTTGAGCCCGGTGGGGAAGCCTGCGCCACCACGGCCTCTCTGTCCGGAATCCTTGATCTCTTTAATGACTTCATCAGGAGTCATTTCTGTAAGTACCTTACCTAAAGCCATATAACCGTCCTTGGCAATATACTCATCGATATTCTCAGGATTGATGAATCCGCAATTCCGGAGAACGATCCTGAGCTGTTTCTTGAAGAATCCCATATGTTTTGAGTCGCCGATAATCTCTTTGCTTTTCGGATCCTGATAGAGGAGCCTGGCAACCTTTCTTCCTTTTACGATATGTTCCTGGACGATGTCGGCAGCATCTTCGGGTTTTACCTGGACATAAAATGTGTTATCAGGCATGATCTTGACAATCGGGCCTTTTTCGCAGAATCCAAAACAGCCGGTAAGGATTACCTGAACCTTATCAACCAGTCCCCTGGATTCCAATTCATCCCTCAGATTGCAAACGATGGTGTCACTTTCTGCAGAATGACAACCTGTTCCGCCGCATACGAGGATATGCATACTGTATTTTGACATATTCAAACCTCCTATTTTTTTGAATCAATGGTTTCGTAGTTCACAGGGATAATGCCGTCGATCAGTTCACCGGTCTTGATATATTTCTCAATGACCTGATCAGCTCTTTTCAAGTCGACATAACCGAATACGACAGGTTCCTGACCCGGCAGGGTGACCTCAATTGTCGGTTCGGCAAAACAATAGCCCATGCAGCCTGTCTGGGTAACGATGGCAGGAATATTCCTCCTCTCAAGCTGCTCCAGGAAGAACTCCATAACAGGTTTCGCACCTGATGCTATCCCGCAGGTTGCCATAGCCACTTTTACCTGTACAAAACTTTCAGGTTCATTGGCTTTGTTGCGGATGTCGAGTCCTTTCTGCAATTCTTCGCGTCTCTTTTTAAGATCAGCGAGCGATGTGATTTTTGACATGCTTTTATGTATTAATGTTAATTCAATTATGTTCTGGATATTATCCTATCGTTCTGTTTATTTTCCTTCTGTTAACAAAATAATTATTAAAATCGTCTGATACACCTATCCTGGCAAGATTTTCGCTGATCATCTCCTTTATGTCAGCTGGCAATGTTCCTTCATTAAGGCTTGCGACACCGAGAAATTCCTTTGCCTCCCTGGTTGAGAAACTGTACTCTCCGGCATCAGTCCTGTGGGTGTAAAGAAAGTCAATTCCCGGATTCCCGGCAATGAGAATTATCATAACACCGGCGACATCTCCCAGCGGCTGTATATCGATGTGCGACAACCTGAACTCTGCAGTCACCACGGTCCCTGAGCCTTTGGATGATTTAATATCTATTTTTCCCCCGGTAAGTTCAGCGTGATGTTTTAACAGTGCTAACCCAAAGCCTGTCTTGCGGGTCGTCCTTGATGTTGTGAAAGGATCAGTAACGGTATCCAGCATTTCCGCGGGTATCCCTGATCCGTCATCTTCAATCCTGATCTCCAGGATATCAGAAGAAGCTGATTCATTTATTGAAAGATTAATCAATGAAGCATCAGCTCTTATTGAATTCTGGACGATATCGAGAATATTCAGGGCTATTGTGGTCATTTTAAGGAAACTTTTCTGTTATTCGCACCTCTGATGGCTGCCCTTATTTCACTGAAAGAAGGTTCTTCGATCGTGAAACAAGAAGTCACCCTGCCAATATTTTCAGGAAAATGTGCGTCTGAGCTTGTCAGAATAGTGAATCCCGAAATTTCAGGATGTGCCTTTATAAAATCGGCAGGCTGGCATCTCCAGGATATCTCCAGTGCATCAGCTTTCAGGTTATCAGGGAATAAACCCAGCTGGCTGTAAATACTGTTTTTGTACCTGTCGATATGTGCCGGGATAAAAATTCCTCCTAATTGATGGACGAATTGCTCTATCTCATCAATTGACGCATCGATAGCGTTTGTCAGCAGTTTCTCCTCGATGTAGACAACATTTTCATTTTCATCCACAACAACCTGGTAGCCAAAGAAATCAGGGTCGTTCTTTATATCCGGAAGCCTTGAATCGAGGAAACTCTGCATTTCCCCTAGTGTATCAGTATTTTCAAAGAACGTGAGGCAGTGTACCTCTTCGCGTGTTGTCACTTCCGCTCCCATCAGGGTAAAGATTCCTTTTTCGGCGGAAAGCTTTTTTACCAGTCTGCAGTGTTTGGTGGAATTGTGGTCGGTCAGACCGATTATTCCGATTCCTTTACTGACAGCCTGTTCAACTATTTTGGCCGGACTCATATTCAGGTCGCCGCATGGTGAAAGTACGGTATGAATATGAAGGTCGGCCAGGTATTCTTTCATTCTTTTTTCAATAAATCATAAACTGCTCCTGCAATAGTAAATGTATCCTCTTCAGTCGAAAGAACAGGAATATTCTCTTCATTGCTTTTCTTAATTGTCTCATCAGCAGGATTATTTCCCTTTACCACAATAACTCCGCTAAGGTCTTTTAGCGAGGCTACTGCAATAATATTATGATGCGACTGCAGGGTTATCCAGAGATTCCCTTCTTTTGCGTTTCCAATTACATCACTGAGCAAATCGGAAATATACCCGCCTGTGATCTCCCTGTCAAGGCCTCCTGTTCCGGATACCACCCTGAGATTTAATTGTTCTGCCAGTTCACTTATTTTCATCTTCTGCTCCCAGTTTATTGCAATTTTTTTCCAGTCTTTCCCTGCCCCAGATCTTTTCTGTTATACTTATTGACTTGTCGAGGCTCATAGTTTTTTGTTTCATCATCTGCTGCTGGATGAAGATACAATCGGAGATATTTGCCTTTCCCGTAACTATATCATCAGATAGAGTCTGGCAGTCGGGTGCACCGCATGCGGCACAATCGAATCCGGGAAGAAAACACATCATTCTGCGTTTCCTTTCCATTTTTTTCATTGCGACAGAAATATCCTCATCGAGTTTTTCGATATTCCTGGGGCTTATGTTTCCCAGGAAGCTGTACTCCTTAAGATTGATAAAACCATCAGTAGATTTTCTGTCATCTCTTTTTTCTGTGGCATGATCAGCAGCCAGTTTTCTGAGCCTTTCGACAGTAAGAAACCTGTTGCCTGTCATCAGTATACCTCCGGCACAGCTCTCATCACAGGCCCTCAGTTCAAGGAATTCCACGCTGCCGAGATTGTCGTTTTCTACACTTTCCAGTATTTCCGTCACGTTCCGGATCCCGTCAACGGCGAGGGCTCTTTTCTTAAAATGTACTGACTCTCCATGTGTCAGGCTCCAGACAATACCTCTGGAGTTCAACAGGTTATCGGTAACAGGAAGCTCTGAATTATCGTCTGACTTCTGGAGGTACCTGAAGATCTTGTTGTAGAGGAAGTCCATATTTATTACGCCTGTCACCACAGACTCTGAATCGCCGACAGGACTCTTTATAGCCGCAATTTTAGCAGCACATGGTGTGGCATAGAAAAGTCCAATCTCTTCAGGCTTGTGACCTTCTGATTTTAGTTTTTCGGCATAGTAATGTGCTGACATATCGATCGGGGGGTTCACCTTTATTATATTATTTACCAGTGACGGGAACCTCACCTGGATCAGCCTGACAATTGCCGGGCAGAACGACGATATCAAAGGCCTTAATTCGGTGTTTCCGGCATACTCGCGGTATGCATCAAGCACCATGTCGACAGTATTTTCAACATGATAGACATGTGTGAAACCAATCTCTTTCAGTGCCCTGTAGATATCAGCAGCAGGTATTTTATGCGAGAACTGACCGGTAAGTATACTGGGAATCAGGATTGCCCTGACAGGGAATCTGAAAATTATTTCTAGATCATCCTGTTCCACTCTTATTGCCGAAACCGGACAAGCCCTGTAGCATTCTCCGCAGTCGACACATTTATTGGCAATAATACTTGCCTTGCCCTCCCTGACCCTTATGGCTCTGGTAGGGCATACAGTCATACAATGAGTACAGCCTGTACACAGCTCTTTGCTGACGATCAGCGCATGATGAAAGTCGATATTTTGTTTTTCAGGCTGCATCTGTTTTAAGATATGCGATCAATTCGACTTCTGTTCCTTTTCCCGGAATACTGGATATCTTCATTATGTCGCTGTTCTTCTTCATATTTGCCAGTCCCATACCTGCCCCAAAACCCATTTCCCTGACATGTGGCGATGCTGTTGAATATCCTTCTTCCATTGCTTTATCGATATCAGGGATTCCGGGACCGCTGTCAACTATTTTCATACAGATCTTTTCTTCGTCAATCTCGATCTCTGCAATACCCGAGTATGCATGTGCAACAACATTTACTTCAGCTTCATACAGGGCTATCACAACTCTTTTTGCAACCAGGTGGTCAATATTGATCTGTCTCAGTATCTTCTTTACTGAGCTTGCGACATTACCAGCATTCACAAAATCGCCACCAGCTATCTTATGCTTAAGCAACATCTTTCAGAAAATGGGTTTAACACCTGCCCTGTAAAGCTCGCCTGAAATCCTGAATACTGAAGAAGGGCTCTCGATCAGAACTATATCGTTTTCCTTTGCCAGGGAGATTATCTCATCCCCCACTTTTTTTGCCCTTGCAAAAACGATACACCCGATGTCAGCCATTTCCGATGTTCTTACTGCCTGCAGATTGGCCAACCCGGTTATCAAAACTACCTTTTCCCTGTCAATTTTCAGGACATCACTCATCAGGTCGGATGCAAAAGCATACTCAATCTCACTGTTTGCTTTTCCGGTTCCACAGATTACCGTGCCTTTGATCGTTTTTGCTATCTCGTTGATAGTCATTGCTTTTGACACTTTACATTCTCTCGCAGAATCACTCTTCCGCGTTCTTTATTTTCTATCTCGCAACAAAGATAGTTATTTTAGTGTGAAATAAATAACAATGTTAATAAATTAACAGTATTTTAAAATTATTCTAAATAAGAGTCTTTTACAAGGTTGTTCATCTGGCATTGTTATATTCAAAACAAACTTTGTGAATTAATACTTGTAAGTTACTAATTCATTTTTGCAGTCTTTATTGGAACATCAATAATTTAGGATTTTTAAATCTTATTTTTGTTGTACATCTGAATAATTACTTTCTGATTATTAATATGTCTAAACCGAATAACATGAAATACAATATCGTGTCCTTAATGATTCTTTTGAGCACAATCGTTTTGTTTCCTGGATATATTGCTGCATCATCTGCTGAACCTGAAATCTCCAGCAGAGAGAGGAATATTCTTGCACGTGAAGCTGTTTCAATAGGGTTAAAAGATGTACTTGTGAGGGATAATTCCTGGAACACCCTGCCCGGATACAGCAACAGGCTCTTCTGGCAGAGCCTTCCTCCAAATGTATGTCAGGATTATATTAAGAACGCCGAAGCTTATCTCAGTTATAACTGGCCGGTAGTAAAGGCAACAGATTACCTCGAGTTTGTACGTTCCGGCGACCGCCGGCAGAGCGCATATTCTGCCTGCAGTAATGCACTTATTTCACTTGTTATGGGTGAACTTGTCGAAGGGAAAGGTCGTTTTACAGACCAGATAATTAATGCAGTGTGGTACTTCAGCGAACAAACCTGGTGGGGATGGTCTGCACATCTCTATTTTCAGAAGGCACCCGGGGGACTTCCTGATATTAATGAACCCACTGTCGATTTGGGTGTTGGAGAGATAACCAGTAATCTGGCATGGACATATTACCTTTTCAGGGAGGAGTTTGATAAGGTGCATCCTCTGATATCTTCAAGGCTGAAACAGGAAATTGAGAGAAAAGCGTTAATTCCTTATTTTGAGAGGGATGACTTTGGTTATATGGGATTCCACGGTGGAAGGCCCAATAACTGGAATCCATGGGTAAACTATAATATGCTTACTGCCTACCTGCTTCTCGAAACAGACCCCTTGAAAAAAGCAGCACAGACAGAAAAAATTATTACCTCTCTCGATAAGTTCCTTAATGGCTATTCTGACGATGGAGGCTGTGATGAAGGGCCTTCATACTGGGGAGCCGCCGGTGCATTGCTCTATGAATCCCTGGAACTTCTTAAAGAAGCCACAGGAGGCAAATTCGATGTTTTTGACGATCCTCTCGTGAAGAACATAGGTAAGTATTTTTATCAGGTGAACATTCATGCTCCTTACTTCATAAACTTTGCAGATGCCGATGCCCGGACCGCTGGTGATGCATCGGCAGTTTACAGATATGGAAAGGCTATCGGAGATGAGAAAATGCAGCTGTTTGGAGCATATCTGGCCCGTCTCAATAACTTCGGTGAAAAAGCTCAAGGTGGCCGCATCGGAGACCAGTTAAGAGATCTTGGACTCATAAAGGAAATCAGGGAGGCCCCTGCCAGAGAGGCTCTCGTCGCCGACTTCTGGTTCCCCGATACCGAAATTGCAGGGGCACGCGATAAAGAAGGAAGTTTTTCCGGATTCTTTTTCGGCGCTAAAGGAGGTTTCAATGCTGAAAGCCATAATCATAACGACGTCGGTTCATGTCTGATGTATTATGACGGGAAACCGTGTTTAATTGACCTTGGCCGTGAAGAATATGTTGCAAAAACTTTCAGCTCACGCCGCTATGAAATATGGACCATGCAATCGGGCTATCATAACCTTCCTGTAATAAATGGCACAGAACAGATGCAGGGTTCAAACTTTAAGGCAAGAAACACAACATTCAGGGCAACGCAGAAATCAGTACTCTTCAGCACAGAGATTTCAGGAGCATACCCTGAAAATACCGGCGTAAAAAGCTGGTTAAGAACCTATACCCTGAACAGAGGTAAGAGCTTTGTGATTACCGACAAATTTGAACTAAATGAAATTCGCGGTATTACAAGTTCAAACCTCATGACATATTGTAAGGTGACGGAAATAAAGCCCGGACTTCTCAGACTTCAGGGTGAAGGATTCACTATCAGTTTATCATACGACTCCCGGAAGGTAAAACCGGTGATTGAGTACATTGAGATCAAAGACAGGTCGCTGATGAGATACTGGCCCGATGGTGTAACAAGGATAAGGCTGGAGTTTATTAATCAGGGATTGAAAGGGCTTCATTCAATTGTTCTGTCACCTGAATAGAAACAGTAACATCTTTTTTTATCATCAGATTATTTTGTAAAGCTTTAGTTCGATTTATTTTGTTTGTTATCTTGGAGCATTAATTAAAATAGACTTTATGGTAACAGGTATACTCAGGGATTCTGGTTCTGAGAAGAGGGTAGCCATGCTGCCCGGAGAAGCTGCAGTTCTCAAAAAGATGGGGGTGGATGTTATAGTCGAAAAAGATGCCGGCAAAAATGCATTTGCGTCAGATGACGATTACATGGCATCAGGTATCACTCCTTCGGCAAGAGGGGAGGTGATTTCCAAATCGGGACTTCTTTTGTCAGTTAATCCAATTTCCGAAAATGATCTCTCACTGTGCAGGGAGGGACAGGTTCTCTGTTCGGTACTCAGTCCTGTGGAAAACAGTGCCTGGCTGGAGAAAGCAAGGCAGGCAGGCCTCTCTGTACTGGCTCTTGACCTTATACCCCGTACAACGAGGGCTCAGGCAATGGACATTCTCTCATCGATGGCTACAGTAGCAGGTTACAAGGCAGTACTGGAGGCCGCATCGAAGCTACCCAGGTTCTTCCCGATGTTTATGTCGGCTGCCGGCACCATCAAACCATCAAAAGTACTTATCCTCGGTGCAGGAGTCGCCGGATTACAGGCTATTGCGATCGCAAGGAAGCTGGGAGCCGTTGTAGAAGTGTTTGATGTAAGATCGGCTGTAAAGGAAGAGGTGAAGAGCCTCGGGGGGAAATTCATCGAGGTTGAGGGTGCAAAAGAGGACGCGGCTGCCGGGGGTTATGCTGTTGAACAGAGTGATGAGTTTAAAAGAAAACAACAGGAGCTCATACAACAAAGAGCCATTGCTGCTGATGTTGTTATTGCCACAGCACAGATACCCGGGAAAAAGGCACCGGTACTTTTACTCAGGGAGAGTGTAGGCAAAATGAAACCGGGATCGGTGATTGTCGACCTGGCAGCCTCCACCGGAGGGAACTGCGAACTCACAAAAAACGGCACTACAATTGTGGTTAACGGCGTTACAATCATCGGTAAGTCTGACTACCCGTCGGAGATGCCCACAGATGCAAGTAAGATGTTCGGCAGCAATATCATCAACCTTCTGAAGATTATGATAGATAAGGAGGGAAAGCTTGTACTGAATATGCAGGACGATATTATCAAAGGCACTACAGCATGCCATCAAAAAGAATATGTGAGTGAAAGAGTTAAGCAAATGCTAAATATTAAATAGATTATTTATGGACAATATACTTGGATTCTTCTTACAACACAGGGAGGCGATCTTTATAGTCATCCTTTCAATTTTTCTCGGTATTGAGGTAATAAGCCATGTGCCGGCAATTCTCCATACGCCTCTTATGTCGGGGGCAAATGCAATACACGGTGTGGTGATCATCGGTGCAATTATTGTTATGGGTCATGCAGAAACTGTTGGATCGATGATCCTGGGATTTCTTGCAGTGGTGCTGGGAACCCTGAACGTCGTAGGCGGATTTGTTGTGACTGACAGGATGCTTGAAATGTTTAAGAAGAAGAAATAATAACCGGGTATATAACACTAAAGATCAACAGAATGACAGAGACGACTATATTCCCATTCACGATCTCAATACTTGAGATCACATATGTTCTGGCTTCAGTGCTTTTTATATTCGGACTGAAGATGCTCAGCCATCCGCTTACAGCACGCCGCGGAAATATTCTTGCTGCAATCGGTATGGGAGCTGCAATAGTTGCTACAATCCTGTGGCACGAGAAAGACGGCAAACCAATACATAATATCGGCTGGATTCTCGCTGCAATAGTCATAGGTACAGCTATAGGCTGGTTAATAGCAAAAAAGGTAAGGATGACCGCCATGCCACAGCTGGTATCCTTCTTCAACGGGATGGGCGGTGCTGCAGCTGCACTGATATCAATGATGGAATTTCCGCATGTCAGCCCTGATCTCATCGCAGAAAAGGGAATGTCGAACGGACATGTCCTTGCTATCCTTCTTGGACTGATGATAGGTACCGTGTCGTGGGCCGGGAGTATGATTGCCTACGGGAAACTCGACGGATGGATAGGCGACCTGAGAATAAAATGGATGAAATATGTGAACCTCAGTATACTAGCAGTGCTGATAGGTTTTATTGTCTTCATAATGACACGTAATGTTGCTTCC
>JAKLFN010000070.1 GCA_022711195.1 Bacteroidota bacterium | reverse complement strand
CACAAATGAAGCCTCTTGAATCGGTTGGGTTCGGGAAGCCTGTGCTTATAGGAAACTAAGCGGTATAACAGCAGCAGGTTCCATGATCATTCCACCATTATTTCACTCGTGCAGGGGACCATCATTAAGTAATGATGCCCTTGGTTATCTCGATCATTTTGAGGTAACGGAAGAACTATTAAAGAAAGTGATAATGAAAGCTATGAGCAAAGGAGCAGACTATGCGGATATCTTCTTTGAACATACTGTGGATAATACTGCAATGCTGCAGGACAACAAGGTTAACAGGGCTTACTCGGACATAAAATATGGAGCGGGGATCCGTGTTATTAAGGGCGAACAAACCGGATTTGCATATTCTGAAAATACTTCACCGGAAGCGATGCTACAAGCTGCCGGAAGTGCTGCCAACATTGCTGAAAGTAATTTATCACTGTCAGAAATGAACATAAGTGAGCTTATCCCTCCTTCTTACTATAAAATCACATCTCCATGGGATCAGGTCTCCATCGGTGATAAAGTACCCTTCATAACAAGCCTGAACGAAAAGATTTTTGCCGGTGATAAACGTGTCACAAGAGTCAATATCACCCTGGATGATCTGACTTCATATATTTTGTTCTTCAACTCCGAAGGGACTCTTACATGGGATTACAGACCACTGACATATCTCTCGGTAAGAACACTCATGGAAGAAAACGGAAGACTTGAAAATGCAACTGTGGCAAAATCGTTCAGGATGGGCTACGAATTTCTGACAATGTACCTTATCGATGAACTTGCAGGTCAGGCCCTGGCAGAAACCTCACAGCTTTTTAAAGCAACGAAGCCAAAAGCCGGCGAAATGGAGGTTGTCATGGGCGGAGGACGCTCGGGAATATTACTCCATGAAGCTATGGGACACTCATTTGAAGCCGATTTTAACCGTAAGAAAACTTCGATTTTCACTGACAGGATGGGAAAGAAGATCGCAGAGAACTTTGTTACCATAGTGGATGACGGGACACTGCCAAATAACAGGGGCTCACTTAATATTGATGATGAGGGTGTGGTGACAGAAAAGACAATTCTTGTACAGAACGGAATACTTTCCAGCTATATTCACGACCGGATCAGTGCTAAATACTATAATGTAAAGCCAACAGGAAACGGACGCCGGCAGGATTTCAGGAATGTACCCATACCCCGTATGAGATCTACATATATGGAAAACGGTCCGCACGAAAGAGACGAGATCATTGCCAGCGTCAGGAAAGGGATTTATGTCGATAATTTCAGCAACGGACAGGTAAATATCGGTCCCGGCGATTTCACCTTCTTCGTCAAATTCGGATATCTGATCGAAGACGGAAAATTCACTTCTCCGGTCAAAGACATAAATATTATCGGGAACGGTCCGCAGGCTCTGGCAGATATTACAATGGTAGCAAATGACCTGACTTTTTCCGATTCAACATGGGTATGCGGAAAAGACGGACAGGGAGTACCGGTAACAATGGGCCTTCCTACAGTGAAGATCAAAAAACTTACTGTAGGCGGTGTGAATGCATGAAGTTAACAGATAATGAACCTATGGATACTAGTGATAAATATAAAATTGCAGACCTTGTAATCAAGACAGCGCTGGACAAAGGGGCCAGTCAGGCTGCCGTTGCTATAAACGAAACTTCCAGACGGCAAATAGAAATCCGTGAGAGAAAAATTGACAGACTACAGGAATCTATCGGGAATTCGCTGTCGGTTGACCTTTATGTTGACAGAAAATTTTCTTCACATTCCACAAACCTCATCCGGGAAAAAGATCTCCTGAAATTCATAAAGGAGGCGGTAGAAGCCACACGCTACCTGTCCGAAGACGAATTCCGCTATCTTCCCGAAAAAGATCTTTATTATTCCGGTGATGGCGACGATCTTAAGACACTGGATCCTCTTCTGAATTCTGTGGGATCAAAGGAAAAGATCAGCCTCGCACGGATTGCTGAAGAGGAAGTGTATGGAACCGACAGCAGAATCATTTCGGTCATTTCTTATTACTCGGATAATGTCACAAGTATGATCCTGGCCGACAGCAATGGATTTAAAGGCGAGGCAGGCAGCAGCTTTGCCGGCATCGCAGCAGAGGTTTCCGTGAAGGATGACAAAGGCCGTCCGTCGGATTCCTGGGGGGAATACAGCATCTTTTATGACAAACTTAAAATATCAGGCGTCGGGAAAACTGCTTTCGAAAGAGCTGTCAGAAAATCCAATCCCAAGAAAGTCAGATCGGGAAAGTATAATATAATTGTTGAAAACCTTGTCTCAGGTACTCTGCTGAACCCTTTTATTTCATCACTCCTCGGCGCATCAATTTACCAGAAGAACTCTTTCCTTGCCGGAAAGATAAATACCAGGGTAGCAAGCGCTTACCTCACCATTTTTGACGATCCACTAATGATTTCGGGCTTCGGATCGAGACATTTTGACAATGAAGGGCTCAGGTCTGTAAAAAGAGTTGTTGTGGAAGAGGGAATACTTCGCAGTTATTATATCGATACCTATTATGGCAGGAAGCTGAACCTCTCACCAACTTCCGGCTCCGGTTCAAATATCACATTCAAAACCGGGAAAAATGGCCTTAACGGACTTATAAGCTCAGTTAACAGGGGATTACTGATCTCAGGCTTTAACGGTGGAAACTGTAACGGAGCCACCGGTGACTTTTCTTACGGAATAGAGGGATTCTATATCGAAAATGGGAAAATTGTCCATCCTGTCAGCGAACTGAACATTTCAGGAAATATGAAGGAATTCTGGAATTCGCTTGCCGAAGTCGGTAATGACCCCTATCCGTACAGCTCCAGGATGACTCCGACACTGGTGTTTGAGGATACAGATGTAAGCGGGATCTAGAGTGAGGAGAAAGGGAGATGGGGAGATGAACTCTGTGATACCTATACCTATCCAAACTCCGTGTAACACTGTGTAACTCCGTGTAACTCCGTGGTTAATAAACAACTAAACTATAATTACTTTTTTTAATATCCGGAAATGAAGAAAATCATAAGTATTTCAGCATTTGCAGTTATCTTTCTTACACTTCTTAATGGAATTGTGTTCTCTCAACCCCGTGTAAGGGAATCTTTCAATGAGAACTGGAAATTCGTTAAGTATTTTAATGCATCTGATGAGAATGCCACCACCGATAAGGAGCCGGCCGGACTGCAGGTCCCTTCGTTCGATGACAGCATGTGGAGGACTCTCGATCTGCCTCATGACTGGGCAATTGAAGGTCCTTTCAGCGATACTCTCGAAAACAATACGGGTCTGTTGCCATGGAAAGGGATCGGCTGGTACAGGAAACACTTCACGATACCGGTTTCAGATGCCGGTAAAAGGATCTATATCGATATAGACGGGGCAATGGCCTATGCCCAGGTATGGCTTAACGGGAGGTTCGTCGGGGAATGGCCCTACGGCTATACATCATTCCGGCTTGACCTGACACCTTATGTGATCAGGGGCAGGGAAAACATAATTGCAATTAGACTCGATACAAAGAAATGGGATTCAAGATGGTATCCGGGAGCAGGACTGTACAGGAATGTATGGCTTGTAAAAACATCTGATCTGCACATATCACATAACGGAGTATTCTGCACCACTCCTGAAGTAAAAAAAGACAGAGGTATTGTCAGTGTCAAAGCTGAAATTGAAAGTCATCTTAATGAACCATCCCTGGTTACTGTCAGGGCTCAGGTATTTAAGCTTGATGAAAAGCTGGAGCCCGCCACTGCACCTGTAGCTGAGTCTGTACCTGCGACTGCTGTAATACCGGGCTATGGCAATCATAATTTCAGGCTGGATGTACCGGTTATCAACCCGGCCCTCTGGGACATAGAAGATCCGGAGCTTTACAGGATGGTCGTTTCAGTATCACAGGGGAACACTTTAACCGACAGATATGAAGTGAATTTTGGTTTCAGGACAATTTTATTCACTCCGCGTGACGGATTTTTTCTAAACGACAGGAGAATTGAGATCAAAGGAGTATGTAACCACCATGATCTCGGAGCTCTTGGTGCTGCATTCAACATCCGTGCTGCAGAGAGACAGCTTGAGATACTCAGGGAAATGGGATGCAATGCTGTCAGGACAAGCCATAACCCTCCTGCTCCCGAATTGCTGGATTTATGTGACAGAATGGGATTCCTTGTTCAGGATGAAGCTTTTGATGCCTGGAAAACACCAAAGAAAAGAAATGACTACAACAAATTATTCTATGCCTGGCATGAAGAGGATCTGAGGGCAATGGTCCGCCGCGACCGGAACCATCCTTCTGTAATAATCTGGAGCATTGGCAACGAAGTGGGCGATCAGAACAATCCAGCTCTGTCGGAGAGCCTGAGGACTATAGTTAAATCGGAAGATAATACCAGGCCTGTAACTGCAGGTTGCGACAGGGACGAGTCGGGAACAAACGGATTTCAGCTGACACTGGATCTGTTCGGCATAAATTATCGTCTGCACCGGTATGAAGCATTCTTTGGCCATAAAGAAAATAAAAATCTGCCCTTCCATTCAAGTGAATCAGCATCAACGGTCAGTTCCAGGGGCGAGTATTTCTTCCCGGTTGTTGAAGGTGATCTTGATAATAACCTGCCCGGTAAGGGAATATTCCATATCTCCTCATATGATCTTGCATATCCTGCCTGGGCATCCTCGCCCGATCAGCAGTGGGTCATGCAGGATAAATACCCGGCAGTGACCGGCGAATTTGTTTGGACCGGCTTTGACTACCTTGGTGAACCTACTCCCTATTATGGAGATCTGACAGGCCTCACCCCGAAGACAAGAAGATATGAACAGATCCTTAAAATGCTCGAAAGCCAGGGCGTTAAGGAAGTACCTTCAAGAAGCAGTTACTTTGGGATACTTGATCTGGCGGGCTTTAAGAAAGACCGTTTTTACCTTTACCAGTCAAAATGGAGACCAGAACTTCCCATGGCCCATATTTTGCCACACTGGAACTGGCCGGAAAGAAAGGGGCAGGTAACACCGGTACATGTCTATACAACAGGCGATGAGGCAGAACTTTTTCTGAACGGAAATTCCCTGGGAAAAAAGTCGAAAGGTGCATCACAGTACAGACTCAGATGGGATGATGTTGTTTATCAGCCCGGGGAGTTAAAAGTCGTTGCATACAGGAAAGGAAAGATCTGGGCAGAGGATATTATGAAGACAACGGGGAAAGCGGCCGGATTATCAGCATCAGCCGACCGGAATGTAATTAATTCCGATGGCAAGGATCTGGTCTTCATAACTGTGAGAATTACAGACAAAAACGGATTAACTGTTCCGCGCAGTAATAATCAACTGAATTTTTCAATCGAAGGACCAGGGAAAATAATTGCCACGGATAATGGTGATCCTACAAATCATGAATCCTTCCAGGCAAAATCCAGAAAGGCATTCAATGGCTTATGCCTGGTTGTCGTAGCTGCTGAAAATGAAGCAAGTGGAAAGATCAAAGTAAAATGTGAATCAAAAGGATTGAAAAGCACAGTTACTGAAATCAGTATTAACGAATAAAAAATACGCCGCAAATATTTGTCTGCCGGAGCATTAAATTCACTATCCATGTAATTATCGTGATGTTAATAATAGTTAAAAATTGATAATGAACCTGTTAAAAAGGCAATTTTTAATAATTTTGTGACCGGAATTTTGTTATACAGGTGTTAAACATACTATAAATGAAAAGAACAGTAATTATAACAAGTATCATAGTAGTTGTAACACTGGTTGCTCTCATCATCTTTAACAAACTGACCACCAGGTCGAAGGATACAGCCAGCCTTTTCACAGAAGCTATGTCGGGCCGTTTTGAGATAGCCGTCACAACTACAGGTGAATTAATGGCAGAGAATTCCGTCGACATTAAAGCTCCAGAGATAATGCAGGGCAGAGATGTAAGATCGTCCAATATCAAAATCACCGATCTGATAACAGAGGGTACTGTTGTCAAGGAAGGGGATTATATTGCAACGCTTGACAGGACTGAATTTGACAACTCTCTCAAGGATTCCAAGGAGAGGCTTTTGACTTTACAATCAAATCTCGAGATGGCAATTCTTGATACCGCTGTCACAATGACAAATATCCGTGATCAGATCGCCAACCAGATTCACACTGTAGAGGAAGCTGAAATCACCCTGAGGAACTCAAAATATGAACCTCCTACCACAATACGGCAGGCTGAGATCAATCTTGAAAAACAAAAAAGGACCCTCGATCAGCTCAGAAGAAGTTATACATTGAGGAAAGCCCAGACAGCATCGACAATAAGGACCCAGAAAATGTGGGTTTCGAGAATTGAAAAGAGGATACATGATTATGAAGAGGTACTCGCAGGTTTTGTAATAAAATCTCCGTCACCGGGTATGGTTATTTACAAGAGGGACAGGTTTGGTACAAAGCGGAAGGTTGGTTCAATGATCAATCCCATGGACAGGGTCATAGCTACAATTCCCGATCTTACTTCAATGATATCAAAAGCGTATGTAAGCGAGGTAGAAGTCAGTAAAGTAGAACCAGGCCAGCCGGTTACGATTACTGTTGATGCATTCCCCGCGAAAAGCTTTACCGGCAGGGTTTTCACAGTAGGTAATATTGGTGAAAAGCTTAATAACAGTGACACAAAGGTATTTGAAGTACAGATCAAGGTTGACGGATATGATCCGGATCTGAGGCCATCGATGACAACAAACAACAAGATCCTTATAAAGATGCTTGATAACGTCACCTATATCCCTAATGATTGTGTTCATACTGGTACTGACAGCATTCCGGTTGTTTATACGAAGAACGGATTGAAGCAGGTCGTTGTACTTGGAGAATCTAATGACAAGGAAACTGTAATTGAAGAAGGTCTTAAGCCCGGGACGACGCTGTATTTGCAAATCCCATCAAATATTGATGATTTCAGACTTGCCGGAGAAGAATATATTGAAACAATAAAAGACCGGTTGAAGGAGAAGAGAGAGCAGAACCTCAGAACAGCAGAAATCAGATGATAATTTTAAAGTAAGATCATTCCTGTATTCATGATACAGGGAAATACAAGAAGGGCTCCCATTACAGGAGCCCTTCTTGTATCAAAAGGAAGTTCAACTATTACTTCTTATCATAAACCATCGTAGTTTTCCTTTCCCCGTTCGGAGTTGAGGAAGTTGAAGCGATTGTAAGCTGTGTACCGGTAAGTGTCCATACTTCCGTGGTTTTCATCTGAATGGTCTGCCCGTCACGCTCTATTGTACGGGTTGTTACGATTGTCAGGCTTTTACCATCAGCTGACCAGGTCGCGGTTGATTTGCTTTCACCCCTGCCTGTTGCATTAACACTTTCTTTTCCGTCAAGTGTGTATTTTGTTGAGAAAGTCTGATCACCTCTCGTCCGATCAACTGTAAGCAGATTGGCTTCCTGCTTTGCAACAAAATTACCACCTCCGAAACCACCTCTCTGGCCCTGTCCCTGGGGAGGCTGGCCACCTGGAGCACCGGGTCCGCCGGGTCCCTGGCCGAACGTGCTTTTTTCAGCATTCAATGCCCATGTACCTGAGAAATTTACTTTCCCGGCCTGTCCGTTCAGGTTAACAGGCATGATTAAAAAGGTCAGAATTATCATTGCTGATAAAATGATCTGCAGATTTCTTTTGTTTTTTCGCATATTTCAAGAATTAATTGGTTGGTTACATCTGTATAGACAACAGATCAGTGCCGGATATTCCGGTTACATCCAATATTTAAACCGGATAATTCTTTTTGATTGTATCCCTTTGTGTCCGGTTTATACTGATATGTAAAAGATTATTACTATAATTGCAAACTTTATAATTAAAAAAGTAGTAATTAAAACCTGAATATTATGACAAGAAAGATTTTCTCGTTTATTATTGCAATTGTGATCCTTTCATCGTGTGGTAACCAGGGTAAAAAGGAAACCATATCCAAAGACGGCAACCCGGACGGATCCTTAAATGTACAATTTGCAGCACTTACAGAAAATCCCGATAATTATGTGGGAAAAGAGATCAGTGTCAGGGGCAAGGTAGTACATGTTTGCATGCATAGCGGCAAGAAATTATTCATAACCGGTGAAAATCCGGATATCAGACTTTATATACAGGCAGGTGAAGAAATGCCAAAATTTCCTACCGAATTACTGGGCAGTGAGGTTGAAGTACAGGGTAAGCTTATAAAAGTGGTATCAGGTTCTGAACAACCCGGAATGCACTCCGGAGAAGGTAAATTAACTTCTTCTGCCAATGCAGATTCATGCGCAACCGAGAAAGCCCTCGCAGGGCAGGCGGTACTGAGCGACCTTATGATGATATACAGCAAACATTCCGTTGTAAATTAACAAAAAATCCAATTCTGCTTTTCAAGGTCAGCAACACACTGACCTTTTTAATTTTGTAATGATGAATATTTCAAAACTCAACAGGATCACCCATCGTGATGTGGGATATCTTATCGCAGGAATGACTATCATATATGCCTTATCGGGGATAGCTTTAAATCACAAACATGACTGGAATCCCAATTATATAATAGAAAATAAGGAATTCACAACAAACTTGGCGATAACAAGGGAAAGTCTTAACGAGGAACAGGTGAGACAAATACTTGAACAGGTACCGGGTAATCCTGTATATAAAACCTGGTATTTCCCTTCCGGAAATTTTCTGACGATTTTTATTGATGGCGGATCAGTGCGGATCAATACCCTGAACGGACACGGAGTCATTGAAAGGATCAGCAGGAGACCATTTTTCTATCAGATCAACTTCCTTCACTATAATCCTGGGATCTGGTGGAAGTACTTCAGCGATATCTTCTGCGTCGCCCTTATACTGGTAACCATAACCGGCCTCTTTCTGTTAAAAGGCAGGAACGGAATAACCAGAAGGGGAGCCATCCTTACGATTACCGGAATAATAATCCCCCTCCTTTTCCTGTTTATATATTAGGTCCTGCGGTCCCCTGGTCTCTCAGTCTCCAGGTCTCTTAGTCATTTGATTAAGAACTTGTATCCTCTTTGAGCCCCTGCGCCACTGAGCCGTTGAGCCGTTGCGCCCCCGTGCCGCTGAGCCGTTGCGCCATTGTGCCCTGACACCCTTACACCTTCTTTATCGCATTCAGCACTCTTTCCGGTGTCATCGGCATCCTGTACAAACGTGCTCCTGTTGCATCAAAAATCGCATTGGCGACAACCGCGCCTATTGCAATGATCACGGGTTCACCACCTCCCTTTGGAGGTTTATCGTTCCGGTCAAGTATTACACATTCTATTTCAGGTATCCAGGAGAACTTAGGTATTTCATAATTATCAAAACCGCGGGTTAAAATATTTCCTCCCTCGAAGAAGACTTCTTCAGTAAATGTATATCCCAATCCCATGTTGACACATCCCTCCATCTGGAGCAATGCCCCCTGCGGATTAACACACAATCCCATATCCTGGGCGCAGACAATTCTTACGACCTTTACCTTACCTGTACTTTTATCAACTTTAACTTCAGCGATCTCAGCTACCCAGGTACCTGCATCATGACCGCAGGCTATACCTATACCTCTTCCGCTGGGACCTTTGGCAGGTTTATAGCCAAATTTCGCTGCAGCAGCTTTAAGGCAATCAATCATCTTTTCATCCTTAAGGTTCATTAACCTGAATTCAAGAGGATCGATCCCTGCTTTTGATGCCATAATGTCGATCTGCGTCTCCCTGGCAAATGTATTTGTATTATTGTTTGGTGCACGCCATGGTCCGGTACTGAAAGGATGGACAGGCGGTTCATTTTTCATCTGACTGTAACTTGTTGTTTTTGCATTCGGGACATCATAGATTGTATCTGAACCTCTTGTGCCGGAATACCATACATGATAATCCCAGAAAGTTATCTTACCTGATTTGTCAATTCCCGAGTTTATTTTGACCACCCCTGCAGAATGGAAATTATCATAGAAAAATTCTTCTTCACGGGTCCAGGCAAGCATCACAGGTTTACCGGTCATTTTTGCGAGTCTCACCGCTTCTATGCCCTGCTGGAATGC
>JAKLFN010000007.1 GCA_022711195.1 Bacteroidota bacterium | reverse complement strand
CAAGTCTTTCCGAGCTGAATGTAATGCTGATCTGTTCCTCACGATCTGCTGATTTTTTTATTTTCGAAAGGGCAGGGATCATGTGCAGCCGCTCCTCCAGCTTTGAGATCTGATCGGTCATTTCCCTGTAGCCTGCCTGGTTGCCGGAGATACCGATTATCATTGTTTCAGTGTCGCCGAAATCGGAATTTATAACAGGCCCAATCACTCCCTGAGGAAGAGATAACGCCTTAGCCAGCAGCATCTCATGACGGAGCTTGCTCCAGAAAATATCAGGCTCCCGAACATCATCTTTCAGCCAGACATTAACAATCACTTTTCCGTCAGATGTGACAGAAAAGGTTTTCTTCTTGTGTACTTCTTCGAACTGAAAAAGATACTCTTCGATCTTATTTGTAACCTGTTCTTCAACCTGCAGGGCATTGGCCCCGGGGTAATATGCAACGACCAGGCCGCCTGGAATGATTATCCTAGGATCTTCGCGCCGGGGCATGGTCAGCAGCGACCATACGCCGAGTGAAAACATCATGAGAAGCACCGGTATGGTAACCTGCCTGTTTTTCAGGGATGCCTGTACAAAATTCATATGCCGGTCATTTAATGATTGTTATCAATGATCCGTCTGCCAGCTTATGTTGACCCCCGGTGACTATAATGTCACCTTCCGTTACTCCGGAAAGGACTTCAATATTATCGTTCAGCAGCTTTCCTGTACTGACATTCTTCCTGAAAGCCTGGTTTTTTATAGTATCAATTACGAATACAAAACTCTGATCGTCATAATCATGCAGAACAGAAACGGCAGGGATGACAAGACACTTCTGAACCTCTGCAGGAATTATCTTAACCTCTGCGATCATTCCAGGACGTAAAATCAAATCCGGATTATCGATCTCTATCTTTACGGCGAAGGCCCTCGAGGCAGCATCGGCTGCTGATCCTACTTCAGTTACTTTTCCTTTCCGGATTCCGGTCAGGGATGATACTGAAACCTCTGCTTCCTGGCCTGTCCTGATTTTATATAGTTCATTTTCAGGAATGAAGGCATTGACTTTAATTTTTCTTATATCTGATACAACCAGCACTGGCAGCCCTGTACCGGTAATCTCGCCCTCTTCTGCAAGTTTCTTAAGCAGAACGCCCTCGATGGGAGAATATAATTTCGTCTCCGCCAGGTTCTTTGCATGGAGTTTCTGCTGGGCTCTGGCCAGGTTCAGTCCGTGGGTTACCTTTGAGTAGTCACTCTCGCTTAGGCTTCCGTTTTCGTACATAGCTTTCAGCCTTTTATATTCATCCTCTGCCTGGCTTACCTGTATGCCGGCGATTTCACTGGCAATAGAATAGCTTTCCGGGTCGAGGCTGGCTATAAGCTGCCCTTTTGAGACTTTCTGACCTTCATTTACTGCTATGTAAGCAATTTTCCCGGCAACCATAAAGCCGAGGCGGACAGTTTTATAACCTTCAATATTCCCGCTCAGCGATATCTCTTCTGCTGACGATATCATGGTTGCAGGTTTAGTGGTTACCGGAATTGCAGTTGCCGCTGACTCCGGAACAGGTCTGTGCTCCCGGCATCCGGCAAAGACAATGGCAGTCAGGACTAATGCCTGGATAAATCTTTTTTGCATTTCAGGGTGAGTTGTATCGTGTGATACAAATTTCGCAAAAAAAAAGCTGACCCGTAACGGATCAGCTTTATAAATATTGATGTGTTTGTTTAGAAGCTTACATCGAGGCCAACGCCGAACATCAATGTGCCTTTGGTGTATGTTTCTTTAGGCAGCAGGTTGGTAGCACCAAGGAAATGATTCACATCCTTCTCGTCTTCAAGGTAGAATGTATATCCTGCGCCAAGGTTCAGCCTGATCTTATCGGAGATGTTATATGCGCCGCCGCCGTTGATTGAGTGTGTTGCATTGGCAAATGTCATATCGCTCTGGTAGAGGGCATTGACACCTTTGTTTCCCCAAGCATAGCCACCGCTTACAAGTATTTTGTCGGTGAGGCTGAGCTCTGCAGCTATGTTGGCTGTCATACCGTTGCTCTCAATAATTTCACTGTTTTCATAAAATCCGGTTGGTGATTTGTGGCCATAGTCAGCTGATTTATCGAAGAAATAATTTGCACCTGCAGCCACTCTGATCTTTGAAAGTTTCAATTCAGCACCCACAGATAACATTGCCGGCATATCAGCCCTTTTCTTTTCATCCTGGATAAAAATACCTGCGCCCATTGTAGGAGCAGCGAGAGAAGTTGTAAGTTCAAGTTTGGTCAAGAACTCATATTTCACACTGATATTAAGGTTCTCAATGGGAGAGATATTTACACTTATCATAGGAGAATATCCCATCCCGCTTTCTTCTGCATCAACCTCAATATCACTTGTTTGAGCAGCATAGCCACTTAATGTTGTACCTGTTGCCGTGAATCCTGGGGCAGCAGCGGTAAGAACTGCCTGGGAGGTCGAAATAGTAGCTGCACCTATTTGAGCAGGAGTCTGTCCGGCTGCTCCAAGGATTTGCTGTATTTGTCCAATCTGGGTTGTTGTCAGGCCTACGGAGGTTCCATTCGATAACAGAACGCCTCCGCCACCACCTGTTATGATCGGCTGTAAGCCTGCAGCAAATGAAGTTGCACCGGCGCTAAGAGCTGCCATTGTTGTGGCTCCGGAAGTAAAGAAATCGCTGGCAAGTACCATAGAACCGTTATATGCAGCTCCAAATGCCGGATAATTAGGATTGATGCTGATATCCCTTAAATAACCGGTATAGGTATTTTTTGCAGTTACCATTCTTAAGCCGGCTGCAACAGATATGAAATCATTAATTTTATATGCAACATTAGCCTGGTACCCAAAGAATACAGATGAGCCTTCAAAAGAAATGTCAGCATCATATTCGGTGGTTCCGAATCCATTATTATAGGTCATCGGAACAAGATCTGCAATGCTCATCTCGAATGATGGAAGCCCGGAATCATAAGTTGCACCGCCGCCGCCGCCGATAGGCATAAATCCAAGCGAAACAGCAAACTTGTTCATCTTAAAGGCTGCATAGATCGAAGGGAAAAGCGGAGCAAAAACGGTACCCTTATATTCACTGTTGTTCAGATAAGGATATGAACTGGTAATGGTCCTTGTCTGTGAAATGATCTGGTTGCTCAGTGAAAAATGAAAACCGTTATCCAGCTTTGTCAATCCTGCAGGATTGTAATATGCTGCGTCGATCTGTGTCGATGCATTCCTGGAGGGCATGCGAACCCAGGTGGCACTCTGGTTGGTGTTCGTAACCAGCCCCCCGGCAAAAAGATTTCCGGTCAAAACGATACCGGCAATTAATGTCAGAATTTTTCTCATAGAATTGTTTTTAAGTTTATATTCAGGAACAGAGGCCTCTAGAAGCTTCTGCTCCCGTAGTACGAAAATCCAAAAAACGTTCAAAAGTATGCAAATATTTGAATTTTCCAATAAGTCTAAAATAGTAAATTGATATTTAGTTAATTGGAAGCGGTTTTGACTTATCATTCGAAAAACTACCTGAACCTCTTCGGATAGTAAATAGAAGGAGGCGTATGGCGTCAGGCGTCGGGCGTCGGGCGTCAGGCTTCAGTAATTAAATATTGGATATCTTATTAATAATTGCTACATTGAAGTGTGGAATTTTTATTTATTCATTTTTAAATCGCTGCGAAATGGGAAATTTTAAGGAATTAAAGGTTTGGAATCAAGCAAAAGATCTTGCTGTTAGCATTTATAAGTTAACTGAAGACGGAGCTTTCATAAAAGACTTTGGATTAAAGGATCAAATTAGAAGAGCATCCGTATCAGTCCCTTCTAACATAGCGGAGGTAGATAATCTTGATACTGATAAACAAAGTGTACGTCATTTTTACATTGCAAGAGGCTCTATCGCTGAATTAAGAACTCAACTGGTCATTGGTATGGAGATAGGTTATCTTAAAGAGAGTCAATACCATTTCTTTGAAAAAGAATGTGAGCAAATTAGTGCTATGCTTACTTCTTTAATCAAATACAGATCGAAATAACGGCTGCAGGATACAGGCAACCGGCATCAGGAAGAATAAGATTAAGTGCAACACACCCGACGCCCGACGCCTGACGCCCGATGCCCGACGCCTGACGCCCTATATCTTTATGAAAATCTTATCATTAATTATGCAATATTTGAAATATATCCCTATCTTTGCAGACCAATTTTCCAATATAATGTCTAACTTATTAATTATTAGATTGTTTTAATTATCATGACTGAAAGTAAAAAGAAGACAACCAAGAAAGAAGTTGTTGAAAAAGAAGAGAGCCCGAAACCTGTAAAGAAGGCAAAGATTGTCAAAGAGACACATGAAAAACTGATTGAGGAAGCGCTTGAAGAAGAATTGGCTCCCGTATCAGAACTGAATCCCGATGTTGCACACGAGGCTGTTGAGCCTGAAGCGGGTGCCGAAACACCGGAGGTTGAAGAGATTGTCGTAAAGGTCCCGGCTGACGAAAAGAAGCCGAAAAAATCAAAGAAAGATGATGTTACAGCAGGCCTGACCCATGCAAATGAGGAGTTTGACTGGACCGCTTTCGAGAATGAAGAGCTTAAGAGCTCACAGAAGCACAAGGATTATGAGGCCATGTATGACAAGACTTTATCGACAGTTGCTGTTGATGAAGTTGTACATGGAACGGTTATCCAGATGACACCGCGCGAAGTGGTTATCAACATTGGTTATAAGTCGGAGGGTGTTGTAAGTTTGAACGAATTCCGTTATAACCCGGGCCTTAAAGTGGGTGACACTGTTGAGGTTTATGTTGAAAGTCAGGAAGATAAGAAAGGACAGCTTCTCCTTTCACACAAAAAAGCACGTGCAATAAACTCATGGGACAGGGTGAATGCTTCCCTTGAGAAAGATGAGATCATCACAGGTTACATCAAGTGCAGGACAAAAGGTGGAATGATCGTTGATGTATTTGGCATTGAAGCATTCCTTCCTGGTTCACAGATTGATGTCAAGCCGATCCGTGACTATGATGTATTTGTAGGAAAGACAATGGAATTCAAGGTTGTAAAGATCAACCAGGAATTCAAGAACGTTGTTGTTTCGCACAAAGCGCTCATTGAAGCCGAGCTTGAACAGCAGAAGAAAGAGATCATTGCAAAACTTGAAAAAGGACAGGTTCTTGAAGGAACCGTTAAGAATATCACATCATATGGTGTATTCATTGACCTTGGCGGTGTTGACGGACTTATTCACATCACTGACCTTTCATGGGGCAGGGTTAATCATCCTGAAGAGATTGTCAAACTCGACCAGAAGCTCAATGTTGTTATCCTCGATTTCGACGACGACAAGAAGAGGATAGCCCTTGGCCTGAAGCAGCTTACTCCTCATCCGTGGGATTCAGTAGATCCCGACATGAAGATCGGCGACAAGGTTAAAGGCAAGGTTGTGGTTATGGCCGATTATGGTGCATTTGTTGAAATAGCAACCGGCGTAGAAGGCCTGATACATGTGTCAGAGATGTCGTGGTCGCAGCATCTGCGCAGCGCACAGGAGTTTATGAAAGTGGGCGATGAGGTTGAAGCCGTGATACTTACCCTCGACAGGGCAGAAAGAAAAATGTCACTCGGCATCAAGCAGCTCAAACCCGATCCATGGCAGAACATCGATGATAAGTACACTGTTGGTTCAAAACATACTGCACGTGTACGTAATTTTACCAACTTCGGCGTATTCGTTGAGATCGAGGAAGGTGTTGACGGACTGATACATATATCGGATCTGTCGTGGACCAAAAAGATCAAGCATCCGGCAGAATTCACAGCTATTGATGCAGAGATCGAAGTCGTTGTCCTCGAAATTGACAAGGATAACAGAAGGCTCAGCCTGGGTCATAAGCAGCTCGAGGAGAATCCATGGGATGTATTCGAAGGACTCTTTACCGTTGACTCGGTTCATGAAGGAACGGTAATGGAAGTATTCGATAAAGGCGCTGTAATAGCACTTCCTTATGGCGTTGAAGGATTTGCCACACCAAAACACCTGGTTAAGGAAGACGGCTCGGTAGCAAAAGTTGATGAAAAACTGTCATTCAAGGTTATCGAATTCAATAAATCTGCCAAGAAAATCATCGTTTCGCACAGCAGAACTTTTGAAGACGAGAAGAAAACTGCCGAAGCTCCTGCCAGGAAATCAGAAGGTGAAACAGCAAAGAAATCAACACGTAAGGCTAAATCCAATGTTGAGAAAACAACCCTTGGCGACATCACACAGCTTGCAGCCCTGAAAGAAGAAATGGAAGAAAAAGAAAATAAAGCTTCCAAGAAATAGAAATATTTTCTAAATTAGAGGCAGTATAAAAATAAGATTATGGATTTCAACATTGAAAGCCGGAATAACTGCACAGTAATTCAGATTCAGTCTGAGAAGCTGGACACACATATAGCTCCTGCACTGAAATCCGAACTTGTGCTTGTTTCAGGCAAGGGTGAGAAAAACATCATTCTTGACCTCGATAAATGTCAGTACTGCGATTCTTCAGGTCTGAGCGCTATCCTGGTAGCCAACAGATTATGTAAAAATGCGGGTGGTACATTTGTGCTCTGCGGCCTTAATGAAGCAGTAGAACGACTGATCACCATTTCTCAGCTCGATACGGTCCTGACAATTACAGGTTCAGTGGCTGATGCAGAAAAAATGATATCCTGATGTAGTCTGCACTGCAGAATGCCGATGAAATTGACAATACTTGGCAGTAGTTCTGCATTGCCAACATCAGAAAGATTTCCTTCCGCTCATGTGCTCAATGCACATGAGCGGTTGTATTTAATAGACTGCGGCGAAGGAACACAGATGCAGCTCCGCAGAAACAAAATAAGGTTCGGGAAAATAAACCATATCTTCATAAGCCACCTTCATGGCGACCATATTTTCGGCCTTTACGGACTACTGTCAACATTCAGCCTCATGGGAAGGAAAACACCACTTCATCTATACGCACCTGCAGCCTATGAAGGAATACTTAATTCACACCTTAACGACTTCGACATTCACCTGAACTATGAAATCAAATTTATACCTCTTTCAGGAAAAGATCCTGTCGTGGTTCTGGATGATAAGTATACAACTGTGACTTCTTTCCCCCTGGAACACAGAATTCCTTCTTTTGGTTTTCTTTTCAGGGAAAAAACACCCGATAGAAATATTATAAAGGAGGCCATTGAGAAATACTCAATCCCCGGCGTGAGAATCCCGGCTATAAAGAAAGGTGAGGATTTTATTACAACCGACGGAGAGGTAATACATAATGAGGATATAACAGTCAGCGGCCGCAAACCACTTTCGTATGCTTACTGCAGCGATACAAAATATTTTAAACGGCTTGCGGAATTCGTAAAAGGTGCAGACGTGCTCTACCACGAAGCAACTTTCGACCGCGAATTGAGCGACCTGGCACATACGACAGGCCACTCGACAACTTCCGATGCGGCACGAACAGCAGTCAATGCGGGTGCAGGAACACTTATTATAGGCCATTTCTCAGCAAGGTACCGTAATGTCAATCAACTGGTAAAAGAGGCTAAAGAGATATTCCCGAACACTTATGCTGCAATCGACGGTTCTACATATGATCTTACTGCTTTTGAAAATGGTAAATAAAGAATCAATATCTTTGTGCTCTTCCCAGATTGACTGAACGTGCAGGAAAAAATCCTTATACTCGATTTCGGATCACAATATACGCAGTTGATAGCCAGGCGTATACGAGAGCTTAATGTTTATTGTGAGATACATCCTTATAACCATTTCCCTCCTCCGGGTGACACAGTTAAAGGTGTAATTCTCTCTGGCAGCCCGGCGTCGGTACGTGACAGGAATGCCCCTGTCCCTGACCTGAAAGATATTAAAGGGAGAATCCCTCTCCTCGGCGTCTGCTACGGCGCTCAATATCTTGTTCATGGTTATGGAGGCGAGGTGGCTCCTTCAAATTCGAGGGAATATGGCCGTGCTAACCTGGTGAAGATTAGTACCGGCGATCCGCTTCTTGCAGGATTGAAACAAGGTACACAGGTGTGGATGTCGCACGGCGATACCATTATACGATGGCCTTCCACCTATGAGATAACAGGTTCGACAGAAGATGTGGAGGCAGGAGCGTTCCATATAAAGGGTGAAAAGACCTGGGGCATCCAGTTCCATCCTGAAGTTTACCATACCACCGAAGGGAAGACCCTTCTTACTAATTTCATATCGGTTATCTGCGGTTGTAAAAATGACTGGACACCCGGTTCGTTTGCAGAAACAACCATTGCCGGGCTGAAGTCGAAACTCGGGAGCGACAAGGTTATCCTGGGTCTTTCAGGCGGAGTTGATTCGACAGTTGCCGCAGTACTTCTCGACAGGGCTGTTGGAAACAACCTCCACTGCATATTTGTCGATAACGGGCTTCTGCGCAAAAATGAATTTGAGAAAGTGATGGACTCGTATAAGGGTCTTGGCCTTAATGTTACCGGCGTTGATGCCGGCGAAAGATTTCTCGATGCGCTGGAAGGAGTGAGCGACCCTGAGCAGAAAAGGAAGATAATAGGGAAGACATTTATTGAGGTTTTCGACGAGGAAGCTCATAAGGTAAAAGATGTCAGGTGGCTCGCACAGGGTACTATTTATCCCGATGTAATAGAATCAGTATCAGTAAAGGGTCCCTCGGCGACAATAAAGTCGCATCATAATGTAGGAGGTCTTCCCGAGAAGATGAACCTGAAAGTGGTTGAACCTCTCAGGCTGCTGTTCAAGGATGAAGTGAGAAGGGTGGGTTCAGCGATCGGTGTGCCGGAATTTATCCTGAAACGGCATCCTTTTCCCGGACCGGGCCTGGCAGTACGTCTGCTTGGGGCGCTGAGCAGGGAAAAACTGAGGATACTGAAAGATGCTGATGATATCTTCATTGAAGGACTGCGGAAAAGCAACCTTTACGATGAAGTGTGGCAGGCGGCAACAATACTGCTCCCTGTTCAGTCTGTAGGAGTAATGGGCGATGAACGTACCTATGAGTATGCTGCTGTACTGAGAGCCGTCTGCTCAACCGACGGAATGACCGCCGACTGGGCCCAGCTGCCTCATGACTTCCTTGCCGCTGTTTCAAATGAAATAATTAACAAGGTAAAAGGGATTAACAGGGTCGTTTATGATATCAGCTCAAAACCTCCCGCCACTATTGAGTGGGAATAAAAACAAAAAGGCATGGTTATTGTTTAAGTTTTTACTGGTCCCTGATGATATCAATGTATAAAGAGCTTACACAGTTCCACCGGAGGACAGGGAGGTGGAACATATAGAACAAAAAGAGTTATGAAAAGAAAAATTATGGTTCTGGCAGTGGTCTTCTCTGCCTTGAGCCTGATAACACAGAAGGTTGCATCACAGGTCTTTACTGAGGAAGCTTTTAAGGTAGGCAGGACGCTGAGCCTGATAGATGCAAATTATGTCGACTCAGTGAATACGTCCAGGCTGGCCGATGAAATGATAATCTCAACGCTGAAGAAGCTTGATCCGCATTCGACATATATCTCTGCGAAGGATGTTAAAGAAATGAATGAACCGTTGCAGGGAAACTTTGAGGGTATCGGTATCCAGTTCAATGTGCTGCACGATACTATCATAGTCATTGAACCTATTCCGGGAGGACCCTCTGAAAAGGTAGGGCTGCATGCAGGCGACCGTATCATCACCATCAACGGGGAGAAAGTCACAAATATCGGGATGTCAACTGCAGGAGTTTACAGCAGGCTGCGCGGTCCGAAGGGTACTATTGCAAATCTTGTTATCTTCCGCAAAGGCGAGAAAGAACTTCTCGATTTTACAATAACACGTGATAAGATACCCATTTACAGCCTCGATGCAGCATATATGCTCGACGATGCTACCGGCTATGTAAAATTCAACAAGTTCTCTGCCACCACCGAGAAGGAATTCCGTGACGCACTACTGAACCTGCAGAAAAGCAAATTCAGGAACCTGATCATCGACCTTCGTGCTAACGGAGGAGGTTATATGCTGGCTGCTACCGATATGGCTAACCACTTCTTTGCCGACCAGCGGCTGATGGTTTACCTGATAGGACGAAAGACTCCCAGGCAGGATTTCAAGTCGACAGGAACAGGCGACCTGGCAAATACCAGGGTTGTAGTGCTGACAGATGAAAACTCTGCTTCTGCAAGCGAGATCTTTGCCGGAGCAATCCAGGACTGGGACCGTGGAGTTATTATCGGACGCCGTACATTCGGAAAAGGACTCGTTCAGAATGGCTATTACCTCACCGATGGTTCCATGATCAGGCTCACCATTGCACGATATTATACACCTACAGGACGATCGATCCAGAGTTCATACAAGGATGGCTATGATAAGTATATGAAAGATTTTTTAAGCAGGTATGAAAAGGGTGGCGAGGTCTATTCGGCCGATTCAATTCATCTTCCTGATACCCTTAGATATAAAACACTGGTCACAAAAAGAAGTGTTTATGGAGGAGGAGGTATTATTCCCGACGTCATAGTAGCGCAGGATACTTCATTTGTATCCGATTATTACAGGGCGCTTTACAGGAAGGATATCTTCAGGTCGTTCATACTGGAATACGCCGATGCCAACCGTGAAAGGATAAACAGGCAGTACAAGAGCTTCGATGATTTTAAAGCCAGGTTTGCATTCAGCAGCGAGGAGATTAAATCATTTATCAGGAAAGGAGAGGAGGCAGGTGTCAAATATAATGAAACTCAGTACAGGCATTCTGAGGAAGAAATACTGCTAATACTTAAGGCTCTGGTTGCCAGTAATATATGGCAGACAAACGAATACTTCAGGATAATTAATCAGAATGATGATGTGATTAAGCGGGCGCTGAAGGTCCTTAACGATGGCGCTGCCTACAATAAGATACTCGGATACCAGAAATAGTTATTTTGCAGTTGAAGCTCTTTTGGTATTATAGACCACTTCTATATTGTAGGTAACATCATTTATCATCTCTGTACCGATCTCAGACCAGGTGAGAGTGTTTTCGCCGGCAGTCACATTTTTCCACGACATCGACATGCTACCCATCTCAATATCGATGGTGCTTCCGTTAAGCGTATAAGTCATGATTGAAGTAACTTCGCCGGCCTGGTAAACGATGAGACCTCCCCCGGTAGTGAATTCAAACGCAAGTTCATCAGCTTCATAGTAGAACTTGTATTCAAATTTTGGAGTACCCTGTAATGTAAATATCTGGTTCTCACTGGTCACTTCCCACTTGCCGATGATCTGTTCGCTCAGGGGTTTATCCTTTTCACATGAGGTAAAAAGAAGGATAGTCAGTGCCAGGGCACCAAAAACGGAAATTATTTTAGTCTTTTTCATCGGAGATTTTTTGATCAGAGAGTAAAGAAACGATAAATATTTAATCTTGTTATGGTCAAATGATTATTTTTGATGAACACCCGGGAAGTTATTAAATCAGATGAAATTCACAGCAAAAACATTGTATGGTCTCGAGGGGGTACTTGCACAGGAACTCAGGGAGCTTGGTGCTGCAGAGGTTACAGAGGTTAACAGGGCTGTGACTTTCACCGGCAGCAAAGAACTGTTGTACAAGGTAAACTACTGTTCACGGTGTGCCCTTTCGGTTCTTGTTGTTGTATCTGAATTTACCATCAGGTCGAAGGACGACCTGTACAGGAAAAGCTCGCGGATCGAATGGTCGGGGATCATGGACGCCGACACAGCCTTTTCTGTTGTGCCTGTGGTTCATTCAGAGCTGTTTGGCCATACAGGGTATCCTGCTCTTGTGTTGAAAGATGCCATTGCTGATTATTTCAGGGATCGTTTTAACAGGAGGCCCTCGGTAGATACCCGTGATCCGGATTTGATCGTCAACCTGCATATCAGCAACGACAGGGTAGTCATTTCTATCGATTCGACCGGTTCCCCGCTGTTCAAGCGCGGATACCGTAAGCTGCAGGGGCCGGCACCACTGAATGAGGTACTGGCTGCCGGTTTGCTGTTGCTCTCGGGATGGAAACCCGGTATTGCACTGTACGACCCCATGTGCGGATCAGGTACAATACTTATTGAGGCAGGGCTCATGGCCTGCAACATTGCACCCGGAAGCTTCAGGAAATCTTTTGGCTTCATGAAATGGCGCGATTATGATGCCAGCCTCTTCAGCAGAGTAAAGAACGACACCGACCTGTTGAGAAAGGGACCTGAGACCAATATATCAGGAAGTGACATATCGCTGCAGGCTGCCGGTCAGTCGGAGGAGAATATTTCAAGTGCCGGATTGTCGGAATATATAAAGGTGCGGCAGCTTGATATGAAGGAGGCACACATGCCGGACCAGGGAGGATATCTCATCTTTAATCCTCCCTACGGATTGAGGATTAAACCTGAAGAGATAACAGACCTTTATAAGATGATAGGGTCTGCGCTTAAACATAATTTCCCTGGTTGTAAGGCATGGATCATCATTCCGGGCAAGGAACTGATGAACCATGTAGGACTGAAGCCGAAGGTCAGGTACCAGCTCTACAACGGATCGATAGAGTGTATCTTTGCGGGTTATGAGCTCTATGAAGGAAGCCGGAGGCTGAAATCACCGTAAAAATGCTGTTTGTCACTAATTTTCACTGTTTTTGTCAAAAATCCCGGTAAATTAGGGGATAACAATAAGAGAGGTTATAGTTTTGTAACTTCATATTTTTATTATATTTGTTATCGGAAAATCAGAATCTCATCCAAAAGAAAGCTTAAATGGGCTTTGATATAGAGAATTATATATCCGAAAATGATAAGAACAATGTTATCCTCTTCTACAAGGGGAATGTTGATTCTGATGTTATCAACCATGTGCTTGATACGGTAGAGGATAAAATGGTTGAGGTAAATGAGCAGTCGAAGCTCAGGAAGAAGGTCTATAATGTTCTTGTCGAAAGCCTCCAGAATCTTTATCACCATGTCGACAGGGTACCGGAAGATTTTGAAGATCAGACAGCAGAAAAATATGGTATGCTGGTGGTACAGAAGGTCGACAACGGGTATAAAATTATTACCGGGAATTTTGTACATGCCGAGAATATCGAAAAGCTTGAAGAAAAAATCAAGAGAATAAACAGGTCGAGTCAGGACGAGATCAAGGAGCTTTACAAGTTCATCCTGAATCATCAGCGGATCTCTGCCAAGGGAGGAGGAGGCCTCGGGCTTGTTGATATTGCAAGGAAAACCGGGAATAAACTCGATTATTCATTTAAACCGTATAATGACAAGTATTCTTTTTTCTACCTGAATATACTTGTAGACGAAAGGGAACAATCATAACTCAACAATAGAAACTTTTAAATTTTAATAAGATGGAACCGATCATTATCGAAGGAACACCGAAAACCCCGACTGTAAAATTTGATGCATCAGAAGGCGTATTTGAAATCAAGGGACGTTCAATACCTGAAAACTCAGTTGAATTTTACAAACCCCTTGTCGACTGGCTCGATTCTTACAAGGAGGCGCCGCTGGCCAAAACCGTGGTGAACATTAAACTGGAGTATTTCAATACGAGCTCCTCAAAGTGTATTCTTGATGTTTTCAAGAAACTTGAAGCCATACATAAGGCGAAAAACGAGGTGGAAGTAAACTGGTATTATGAAGAGGATGATGAGGATATGCTGGAAGCCGGCGAAGATTATGAATCAATCATTCGTGTGCCGTTTAAGATGATTGAGATTGTCGAATAGTACACTTAAATGATTTGATCAGTATTCTGATCGGTTTTCCAAAAACTAAAGAGGGGCTCATGGGCCCCTCTTCTTATTGCGGTTAATCAGAACCTTTCATCTTTTTACCCATGGCTACCTCGCCCGAGTCAAGGGCCTTCTTCAGCAGCCTGAAATAGAGAGCTGCATATAACAGAAGGGTCATTACCCACAGGACAACAATATTCACGATAAACGTGTCGACCGGTTTCCCGAAGATATTCTTGACAGGTGCATAAAAATGTGCCTTCACAAAATTGTGTTTGGGATTCATAAATACAGGATCGAGCTTCTGAATGAATTCATTGTCGAATTCAATTGTCTTGGTTATTTCGTTCTCGTTGGTCACAAACTCTTCGAGAGATTCGTTGGTATAGTCGAATTTCAGCTTCAGGAAGGCGGCAGGATCACTGCCGGTCATCTTCTCCATCAGCGCCTCTTTCTTGTCTTTTGCGAAGTTGTAGTATGAAATGTAATACCTTCTTATATTATCGACATAATCGCCTGCTGCCGCCGCTATTTCAGGCGTTATTTTGTCGGGTGTAAGCGATCCGGTAAACTCAAATTTAACATCAGGGGTCAGTACAACCTGCTTCTTAATTTCGTTAGAGACAAGAAGAAGCCTTTTATTGAAATCCTCACTGCGGGTTCCTTTCCTGAGATCGTTGGATATATAGTCGAGGTAACCGTTGATCTTGGAGTGCCAGTAGTCTTTCTGGAACTTGGCTTCGCTCATGCGCTTGTCAAAAACATAGAAGTTCTTCTCGTATTTATTGTCCTTGAACTGTTTTACGGCAAGTGCCTCATAACCCCAGCGCGCTGTTATTGCTTCACCATAGAAAGGAACTTCGACAGGATTAGTAAATGGCATGCTGGGATTCAGTTTCTCATATTTTACCATTATCCCGCTGAGGATTATCTGCGGGATCACCAGGAATGGGATCAGGATGTAAATGGTAACGACTGCCTTGAAGCTGTCAGAAATGACCAGGCCCATAAGGTTGGCGCCAGCCCAGCAGGAGAACAGCACTATCCAGTACTGAAACCACATTCCTTTGATGCCTATAATGGAATTTCCGATCAGTACAAATGTAAGTGCCTGGATGGCAGATATTCCAAGCTGTACAAAAACTTTCGAGAGCAGGTAGCTGTTCCAGCTGAGATTGAGAAATGCTTCCCTCTTAAGTATCTTCCTGTCTTTGATGATCTCTTCGGCGCTGACAGTAAGTCCCATGAAGATGGCAATAATCACCGACATGAAGATATATACCGGGAGGTTTTCATTTTCGTACAGTGAATATTTTGGATTTATGGCGCTTTCGTCAAAGTACCTGATAAGCGATGCCAGGGCCAGGGCAAGGATAGGAGCTTCGAGAAGTGTTATCAGGAGATACTGTGTGTCGGCTACTTTTGACAGCACATCACGTTTCAGGTACACCAGCATCTGCCTGAATTTGTTTGGCGTCTTGAAATTTATTTCGGGAATAGCTCCTCCCGGTTCTACGACGACTTCTTTCTTTTCTGCCAGTGAGGCCTTATAATGTGTGCTCCAGTCGGCAGGGGTGATCCTCCGTGTGTCTGTCGGCTGTCCGCTTTCATTTACCACACGGGTTTCGACGATATTAAATATCTGTTCAGGGTTTACGTTACCGCACACATAGCATTCACTGTCGCTGGTTGCGGCCTGTTCGATCTTTTTCTTGAAGTAGGTTATCGACTCAACAGGCTTGTCGTTATATATAAGGTATCCTCCGGTGTCGAGGATTATGAGCCTGTCGAACATCTTGAATATTTCAGATGAAGGCTGGTGAATAACTATGAAGAGGAGTTTACCCTTATGTGTAAGTTCCTTCAGGAGCACGAGAATATTTTCTGAGTCGCGCGATGAAAGTCCTGATGTAGGTTCATCGAGGAACATTATTGCAGGTTCGCGGATCAGTTCCAGTGATATGTTCAGTCTTTTTCTTTGTCCGCCGCTGATCTTTTTGTTAAGCGGGCTTCCTACTTTCATATCGCGTATCTCAAGGAGGCCCAGGCTTTTAAGTGTTGAATCGACCCTTGCAACAATTTCGGCATCGGTAAGGTTGTCGAAACAGAGCTTGGCGTTATAATACAGGTTTTCGAAAACAGTAAGCTCCTCAATCAGGAGGTCGTCCTGAGATACATAGCCAATCAGTCCTTTTACTTTTTCTTTATCGTTGTGAATGTTAACGCCGTTGATAAGCACTTCTCCGTCGCAGGGGGAGTTGATCCCGTTCAGGACGCTCAGAAGGGTTGATTTTCCGGCTCCGCTGGCGCCCATAATACCGACCATCCTTCCTGATTCTTCCCTGAAGCTCATATGGTGAATACCTACTTTCCCGCTCTTAAACCGGTATTCAATGTTGTTAACTTCATAAAGTACACGCGATTCCCTGAAAACCTCTTTCATGAACTGGTCGGTCACATCGAGGTAATAAATGGGTTTAATGACATTTCCTTTCAGTGAAGCGCCCTGGCCGAAGGGATATATCTTATCTTCCTGGAGAAGCTGGCTGCTCATGGTGAGCTCGCCGGTGCCTGTATATCGTGTGTAATAGAGCTGTACAGAGGGTATGAAGAGGAACCATATCTGGCCTTTCATCTGTTCCCTGTAGATATGCTTTGCTTCCTTTAGTCCGGGTTCTTTATCGCCGTTGATAACAAGAATGTTCTGGTGATCGGGAGCGTTATCGAATGTGTTGAGTACAAATTTTTCAGTAACGGAGTACTCTTCTTCAGTTATATTAAGTCCGTCGGCAAGGCTGCTGATGAATCCGAGTTCGAGCTGGCTCACTTCCTGTTCGCCTGAACGGCAGAATTCAAGCGCCTGAATAACCACAACTATACGCTGTTCCTGGTCGAGCATACCCTGCTCGTTGATATCCTTGCACAGCTTGCGGATCCTGATGGCAATGGCTCCTTCGCGGCGTTCCAGACCTCTTTTTTCAAGCTTCTGCTTTGCCTCATCAAATGCCTTGTCGTATGTTGCAAGGTATTTATTCACCTGCTCCTGGTCGAGCTGCCGGCGCAGAAAAGCTTCAACAACACCCCGCCTGTCAGTATCAATGGTTTGAGGATTTGCAATGATGGCAAACAGCTGCATCAGGGTTTCAAGGATCTTCTCACTCATGAACGCTTACTTTATATTTCGATTTGAAGGTATGAAATTAATCAATTGATTCAAATGTAACCGGGGGAGATATTTATTTGTCCCTGTTTTTTTTTCTTTTCTTCTTTTCGACCGAGAAGCCGAATTTACCTATCTGTTTACCTGTCTCACAATATTTTCCATGTATATAGCTTATCGGTTCAGCATCCAGAAGCCGGAAAACGCCACTCTTGTCATTGTAATACTCCTCATCGGCGTGAACAGCAACAACTTCCGCAATGAACATGTCGTGCGATCCGAGATGCCTGACCTCTTTTACCACACATTCTATATTAACAGGCGATTCCTTTATCAGGGGGGCACTGACAACTGTTGCTGGTACAGGAGTTAACCCTGTTTCACGGAATTTGTCATGTTTCCGCCCTGACTTAACACCACACCAGTCAGTAACCCGTGCCAGTGTCTTTGTCGTCAGGTTAATCACGAAACAACCGGTCCGGCTGATGATCGCGTGTGAATGACGGCCCGGCCTGACCGATATATAGCACATCGCCGGTTCGGTACATATTGTGCCCGTCCAGGAGATTGTAATTATATTATATTCAGATGGTTCAGCGCCACAGCTTACCATTACTGCCGGCAGCGGATAGATCATGGTGCCGGGTTTCCATAAGAGTTTTGCCATCAGGTTTAAATATTAGTTTATAAATATAGGGTTTTTAAAGTGTCAGAGGCTTGCCAGATTGACACTTTTTATTGCTTCCTGAGTGTCAATTCGTCCATAATATGGGGGTGGCAAAGAATTTGCATACCAGTTGAAAAAGACCGGAAATGAACATTAATGATTATGCGATAAACCTTAACGACAGGGCACGGTCAGGGAAGCTCGACCCGGTTATAGGCCGCGATGATGAGATCCGCCGTATACTGCAGATTCTTGAACGGCGAACAAAGAACAATCCCCTGATGATTGGTGAACCAGGCGTTGGAAAAACTGCAATTGCCGAGGGAATAGCTCACAGGATCGTACGTGGCGATGTACCCGAAGACCTGAAATCGAAGATCATCTATTCACTCGACATGGGGGCTCTTATTGCCGGCGCCAAATACAAGGGAGAGTTTGAAGAAAGGCTTAAATATGTAATCAACGAGGTTATCGGATCGAACGGTGAATTTGTTCTTTTCATCGATGAGATCCATACGTTGGTTGGGGCAGGCGCCTCAGAAGGTGCCATGGATGCCGCAAATATCCTGAAGCCTGCTCTGGCCAGGGGCGACCTGCGTGCCATAGGGGCGACAACCTTCAAAGAGTACCAGCGTTATTTTGAAAAGGATAAAGCCCTGGAAAGAAGATTCCAGGTCGTGATGATCGATGAACCAGGCCGTGAAGACTCAATTTCAATATTAAGGGGTATAAGGGAAAAATATGAGTCGCATCACAAAGTCATAATCCGCGACGAAGCCATTGTGGCGGCTGTCGATCTTTCCACCCGTTATATTACCGACCGCTTTCTTCCCGACAAGGCTATCGACCTCATCGATGAGGCAGCAGCCAGGCTGAGGCTCGAGATGAACTCCGTGCCTGAGGAGATCGATGAAGCAGAACGAACCATAACACGACTGGAGATAGAAAAGGAGGCTGTGAGGAGAGATGGCGACACCATGAAAGAAAAAGCTATTGCCAGGGAGCTTGGACTTATGCAGGCAAAAAAGCATGAGCTGATGACTGCCTGGAAATCAGAGAAAGAGAACATAAATGCACTGCAGGAAAAGAAAAGAGCTATTGAAGCTCTGAGGAATGAAGCCGACAGGGCAGAGCGTGCCGGTGATTACGGCAAGGTGGCTGAAATACGCTACGGGCGGATCACAGAGCTTGAGAAGGCTGTTGCGGAGCTGAAGGAAAGGATGGATGAAAATAAAGAAAAAGGCTCACTGGTACAGGAGGAGGTTCGTTCAGAAGATATAGCCGAGATAGTCTCTAAATGGACAGGCATTCCGGTAGCGAGGATGATGGAGAGTGAAAAGGAAAAACTGTTACGCCTCGAGGATGAGCTGCACAAGAGAGTGGTAGGCCAGGATGAAGCAATCAGCGCCGTAGCAAATGCAGTCCGGAGGTCGAGGGCAGGTCTTCAGGATAATAAACGGCCTGTAGGATCTTTCATTTTCATCGGTACAACGGGCGTCGGAAAAACAGAACTGGCCAGGGCTCTTGCAGAGTATATGTTCAACGATGAAAACCTGATGACAAGGATCGACATGTCGGAATACCAGGAACGTCATTCTGTTTCACGGCTTATAGGTGCACCTCCCGGTTATATAGGTTATGAGGAAGGGGGCCAGCTCACAGAAGCAGTCAGGCATAAGCCCTACTCCGTGGTGCTTCTCGACGAGATTGAAAAAGCACATCCCGACCTGTTCAACCTGCTCCTGCAGGTACTCGATGAGGGCAGGCTCACCGACAACAAGGGAAGAACCGTAAACTTCAGGAATGTGATAGTGATCATGACATCGAACCTGGGATCAGATATTATAAGGGACAGGATGGATGAATGGAACGATGATATGCCTGAAAATATACAGGAAGAACTGCAGAAAGAGATCTTCGCACTGCTGAGAAAGTCGCTGAGACCCGAGTTCCTGAACAGGATCGATGAAATAGTTATGTTCAGACCTCTTACTCCTGATCAGATCAGCGATATAGTGAGGCTTCAGCTGAAGGGGATCAGAAGTATGCTGGAGGCATATAAAATAAGGCTTGAAATAACTGATGATGCAGTGGCATGGCTTAGCGAAAAAGGATATGATCCTCAAAGCGGTGCAAGACCTGTAAAACGGCTTATCCAGAAAGAGCTTGTTAATGAGCTGTCGAAGGAAATTATTGCAGGAAATATATCGGTGGAATCGGTTGTGAAGGTATCGGTAAGGCAGGGAAAGCTTATTTTTATGAAAGGATAACCTGTTATTTTTAATATCCGGCAGTGGTTATCTCATCGATCTGACACATTCATCAACATCCTCAAAGATCTCGAATACTGTGTTGAGGTTGAGGGTGTTGAGAACTTTCAGCACAGCAGGTTCAGGAGCAGCCAGCTTAAGCATACAGTAGTTGTTCCTGGCAGTTCTCATAATTGAAAGCAGACATCCGAAGCCGGAGCTGTCGATATATTCCACATTCTTAAGGCTGAGAACCACCCTGGTGCTTCCATTCTGAAGAGCGCCGTTTATTTCCTCCTTAAGCTCCTCGGTGACCAGTGCATTTATGCTTTTGATGGTAAAGGTGATGATGTCGATCTTATCCCTTCTTTCTATGTTTATCATTTATGTTCAGAGCTTTTTCGTTATGATAAGATCGTCCAGCTCCTTAATTGCCTCATTGGTGTCGTCACGAAAACGCCGGACATAGCCTTCGTAATTTTCTGTGTTCCTGCCATCTTTAGCTTCGAGTTCAAATGTCTTAAGCATGGAAGCAAGATCTGCCATCCCCATGATTGCCACCGACGACTTTGCTTTATGTGCCAGAAGTCCGAGATGATGATAGCTGCCAATGGAAAGAAGTTTTTCCATTTCATTGTACATTTCAACAGCCTGTTCGCGGAACATATCAATAATCTCGACGATCACGCTGTTATCTCCTCCTGAAACCGATTCGAGATAATCAGTGTTTATATACCTGTATTCCATATTGATCAAGACGAGAATAGAGTAAAAAAGGATGCAAAGAATAAAACAAATATATATTTTTTTTTTATCTGCCGTACCTGTCGTTGTAAAAAGCCCTTTTGTTTCAGCTAAAATAGTGCTACTTTTATACTGAAAAACTTTTTTCCATGAGACATCTAATCTGCTCCCTGTCGATTGTGCTGATACTGATAAGCAATTGTGCGTATGGTCAGAGTGACCTTAAAATCAGCAAGAAACAGTTCAGGAACGATAAATCGGGTTTTGACGAGGCATGGAAACATGTTACCGGCGGCGACTCATTTTATAAGGACGGTGGTGCATGGTATGCCAGCGCATACGAAGAATATCTGAAGGCATCGCTCTATAACGGCGTTAATCCTGAACTGAACTACAAGGCAGGTGTGGCTGCCCTCTTTTCCGATAACAAGGAGAAAGCTATCGATTTCTTCAGCAGGGTGATGGAAGAGAAGAGTGATATAGCTCCCGACGTACTATTCTTCACAGGCAGGGCACTTCAATATGCTGGCAGGTATGATGAGGCTGTCGAAAAACTGGGAAATTTCATCGCGACAGCCGACAAGAAGCAGGTACAGCTCGTTGAACTGGCAAAAAAATATATAGAAGAGTGCAAAGCGGCAGCAGAGATAATTAAAGATACCCTGAGAGTAAAAATAGAGAATGTGGGGTCGGGAATAAACTCGAATGCAGATGATTATTCTGAGCTTCCTGCCCCTGACGGGAAGACTTTGTACTTTGCTTCGCGCAGGCAGCTTTCTAAATCAAGTACCGAATATGACGACTCCAGGTTTGATGAGAACATTTTTTTCTCGACAAACATAAACGGTGAATGGGGAATGGCAGTGTCGGCAGGCAAGAACCTGACTACAAAGTATTGTGAAACACCTCTTTATATCGATCCTTCCGGCGAGAAGCTTTACATCTATGCCGGGTATGAGGGCGGAGGAGATATAAGGGTCTCGGAACGAAAAAAGGAGTCATGGAAAGATCCGCAGCCGGTCTCTTTCAATATAAACAGCGGTGGAACAGAAACATCGATGACCATTTCGCCGTCAGGCAGTGAGGTCTGGTTTGTGTCAGACCATGGTAAGGAAGGACTGGGAGGCAGGGATATATATTTTATTAAAAAGATCGACGACAGGAAATGGTCAAAGCCTCTCAATGCAGGAGCTGCCATTAACACCAGATGGGATGAGGAATCACTTCGTTTTTCTGATAACGGTGACACTTTGTTCTTTGCATCCATGGGACATACCACCATGGGAGGATTCGACATTTTCTACAGTGTAAAGGATCAGGAAGGAGCATGGAGCGGCGCCAGGAACATTGGTTTTCCTGTGAACAGCCAGTGGGATGAGCTCTTTTTTCATCCAGGAGACAAGGCAGGCAATACATTCTATTTTGCCTCCAATCGTCCTGAAAGTATGGGAGGCCTCGACATTTTCAGAGGCACAAACATACCTCCCGAACCTGTTATTGTGCCTGTTATCATTGAACCTCCCAGGGCTGATACAGTGATTATCAGGGACACGGTGGTTGTTGTTAAGGAAGTAGTACAGGCTCCGCCGCCGCCGCCACCAGCACCTGTGGCCGAACCGCCGAAAGAACCTGTCCTTTATCTTACCGGCCGGGTAAAAGATTCTGAAACAGGTGATCCGATACTTGCAAAGATCGACCTTATAGACCTCGCCACCGACGGAGTTATTGCCACTACGGCAAGCTCTGATGTCGATGGCAGCTACAGGATCGAACTTCCCGGGAAGAAATCATATATGGTCGATGTGCGGGGTACCGGATTCCTCTCCGACATGAAAAGGATAGATATCCCTGCTGCCTATACCGGAGAGTCGTACAGCCTCGATATGTCGCTGGTGAAAGTAAAGGTCGGGAAGAAGGTTGTACTCAATAACATCCTGTTTGAAACAGGAAAGGCAATTCTTACCACCGGGTCATACGCTGAACTCGACAGACTCTATAATATCCTTGAAGATAACCCGCTGATGAAAATTGAGATTTCCGGTCATACTGATAATACAGGAAGTGCCACACTAAATAACACCCTCTCAGCAAACAGGGCAAAATCGGTTGTGGATTATCTTATACATAAAGGTATAGGGGCATCGCGCCTTGAGTATAAGGGATTCGGATCACTCCAGCCTATTGCAGATAATGCAACACCTGAAGGAAGGAAGATGAACAGGCGTGTTGAATTCAAGATCCTTGAATTCTGATAATAGTCAGAGTTTGATAGTAAAGTTTTCACTTATTTTGTTCAGAATAAACTCTAATCACCTGTAAGATAATTCCATCGGAGCGATATGTCAGCAGGTTAACAGTGTAACTAATTAATTCAATTCAATGAAAAATACGGCATTTACAAAATTCCATCAGGAAGCAGGAGCCAGGATGATCCCGTTTGCAGGCTACAACATGCCTGTTGAGTATTCCGGAATTACAGAAGAACATATAACTGTAAGGGAAAAGGTCGGTGTCTTTGATGTATCACATATGGGTGAATTCCGGGTTACCGGCCCTTCGGCCCTGAGCTATCTGCAGCATATTACCTCGAATGATGTATCAGCCCTTTTTGACGGGAAAGTTCAGTACTCATGTTTTCCAAATGGCAGCGGAGGAATCATTGACGACCTCCTGGTCTACAGGTTCAGCGAGCAAAATTATCTTCTTGTGGTCAATGCTGCCAACATTGAGAAAGACTGGAACTGGTGTGTGAAAAATGCAGCCTCTTTTGGCCTGGTACCAGGGAAGGATCTCATCAATATCTCCGACACTGTGGCACAACTTGCAATACAGGGGCCCTTTGCTCTGAAGGCAATGCAAAAGCTTACATCGTCGAAAGTGACTGATATGGAATATTATACATTCCGTGAAATCGATTTTGCAGGAATAAAGAATGTTCTTTTCTCAACAACCGGGTATACCGGTGCAGGAGGATGCGAAATATATATAAAGAATGAAGATGGCCCGAAGCTCTGGAATGCAGTATTCGAGGCAGGAGAGGAGTTTGGTATTAAACCGATCGGGCTGGGAGCCAGGGATACCCTTCGCCTTGAAATGGGATACTGCCTCTATGGCAACGATATTAACGATCAGACCTCACCCATTGAAGCAGGACTGGGCTGGATAACAAAATTCGCTGATAATAAGGACTTTATCGACAAGGAGCTTCTGCTGAAGCAAAAAAATGATGGTGTCGGACGCAGGTTGAAGGGATTTGTCATGATCGATCGCGGAATACCCCGTCAGCATTATGAAATAGCGGACTCATCAGGAAACATAATAGGAGAGGTCACTTCAGGTACTATGTCGCCGATGCTTAAACTGGGAATCGGGATGGGTTACCTGGCTAAGGGATTCTGGAAAGCCGACACAGAGATTTTTATCCGGATAAGAAATAAGGATCTGAAGGCAAAAGTGGTTAATCTGCCATTCTATAATGGGTAAACGAAAACTCGAAACATGTTTTTCGCCTGCACTCTATGAGGCAGAACTGCACTCAGGATCAATTGTTGTGATAATTGATGTCCTTCGTGCCTCTTCGGCTATTTGTACTGCCATAGCTAACGGAGCAGCCTCGATCATACCGGTTGCTGAAGTGGATGAGGCACGCGAATATAAAAACCGTGGTTTCCTGGTCGCTGCCGAACGCGATGGCTTTATCCTCGATTTTGCCGATTTTGGCAATTCTCCATTCAATTTCAGCAAAGAGAAAGTCGAAGGAAAAACAATTGTTTACAGCACTACCAACGGAACCGGAATTATTAAAAAGGTATCTTCGGCATCCATGATCGTTGTTGGTTCATTCCTTAATATTAGTGCACTGTCGAAGTGGCTTATTGATCAGACTGCAGATGTGGTTCTTTTCTGTGCAGGATGGAAGAACAGGTACAGCCTCGAGGATTCAGTTTGTGCCGGAGCTTTTGCTGAACTGATCATGGCCAGCGGGAATTTTTATACTATTTGTGATTCCACCCTCAGCGCCCTCGACCTGTGGAAGCTTGCGAAAGATGATATCGCCGGTTACCTCGAGAAAGCCGCACAACGATCGAGGCTACGCGATAAAGGCCTTGACGATTGCCTTAAGTTCTGCCTTACACCTGATTATACCGGAAAAATACCTGTAATCAGAAATGGCGTTCTTGTTGATAATAATTTATAAATAGGCATTTTTACTGTTAATTAATTAACAATAAAGCCTGTTTTTATTATATTTTTGTAAAGGTTTATAAGATTTAACCAGTAATAACTGTAATTTATCAAATCATGAAGAAACACAATTTTTTTGCCGGACCTTCCATTCTTCCCCAGTACACATTGGACAAAAGTATTGAAGGTATTAAAGATTTTGCAGGCTCAGGGCTTTCTGTCCTCGAGATCTCACATCGCAGCAAGGAATTCATCGCATGCATGAACGACACTATCGGCCTCGTAAGGGAACTGCTCGAGGTACCCTCAGGTTACCAGGTTATTTTCCTCGGCGGCGGAGCAAGTCTCCAGTTTGCAATGGTCCCGATGAACCTGATGAACACCAAATCGGCTTACCTGGTAACGGGTGAATGGGCAACAAAAGCACATAAAGAGGCTAAATTGTATGGTGAAGCTGTTGAGGTGGCCTCCTCAAAAGACAAGAATTTTTCATACATACCAAAGACATATTCTGTACCGGCTGATGCAAGTTATTTCCATATAACTACCAATAATACAATCTATGGTACCGAACTTAAGAAGGACCCGGATGTTAAGATTCCCCTTATAGCCGACATGTCGTCGGATATTTTCAGCCGTCCTGTCGATGTCTCCAAATATTCACTGATTTATGCCGGTGCACAGAAGAACCTGGCGCCTGCAGGTGTTGCCCTTGTTATTATTAAAGAAGATGTACTGGGCAAGGTCACTCGGCCGATCCCGACGATGCTTGATTACAGGACACACATAAAGGCAGAATCGATGTTTAATACACCGCCGGTATTTACAATCTTTGCAGCACAGCAGACCCTCGTCTGGCTGAAGAACCAGGGTGGCATCAAGGCTATACAGAAGAAGAATATTGACAAGGCAGAAATGCTCTACAACGAGATAGACAGAAATAAGCTGTTTGTCCCGACAGTAAAAGATGCTGAAGACAGGTCACTGATGAATATCTGCTTTGTAATGGCCGAAGAGTATAAAGAGCTCGAACAGCCATTTGCCGATTTTGCAAAATCGAAGGGTATGGTCGGAATAGCAGGCCACCGTTCTGTTGGCGGATTCAGGGCTTCTACATACAATGCACTTCCTGCAGAGAGCGTAAAAGCGCTGGTCGATACAATGAAAGAATTTGAAAAGAACCATTAATAGTACCATCATGAAAATACTTGTTGCCACCGAGAAAGCATTTGCTCCCGTAGCAATCAAACTTATACGCGAAGTAACCGATGCAGCCGGTCACGAGCTTGCATTGCTGGAAAATTATAAGGATGTTTCTGAACTTCTTTCTGCAGTTGCCGATGCCGATGCAATGATAGTCCGCAGCGACATGGTAACAGCACAGGTACTCGATGCTGCCGGAAAACTTAAAATAGTGGTCAGGGCTGGTGCAGGCTATGATAACCTCGACCTGCCGGCCTGTACATCACATAATGTTATTGCAATGAACACACCAGGACAGAACTCAAATGCTGTTGCCGAACTGGCCTTTTCGATGATGCTCTTCCAGGCTCGCGGAGGCTTTGCAGGAAAATCGGGATCTGAGCTGCGCGGAAAGAAACTGGGGCTTCATGCATTCGGAAATGTCGGTAAATATATGGCTGCCATTGCCTCAGGCTTCGGAATGGAAGTTTATGCTTACGATCCTTTTGTGCCAGCCGATGAAATGAAAAAGAGCGGCGTGAAAGCAT
>JAKLFN010000069.1 GCA_022711195.1 Bacteroidota bacterium | reverse complement strand
TTCAGGGCAAACAGGATACTGAACCACATGAGGGAGAAAGTGATGAAAGCCCTTCACCAGACAGGTGAGAAAGCCATTACCAAAGACAGTATCGACATTGGCCTGTGTATAGTTGACACCTTAAAGAAAACACTTCATTTTTCAGGAGCCAACAGGCCACTGATAATGATGAGGAATAATGAACTGACAGAATTCAAACCCGATAAAATGACCATTGGCCTGGCTCCTCTTGCAGAACATTCATTTACATGTGAGACTATTGAACTACAGCCTGGAGATTCATTCTATCTTTTTTCGGACGGGTATTCCGATCAGTTTGGAGAGCAGACCGACAAGAAATTCAAGCAGAAAAACCTTAAAAGAGTGATAGGTTCAGTGGCACAGCTGCCTATGGATCAGCAGAAAGAAGTTCTCGAGAACACATTTATGGACTGGAAGGGTAATACCAAACAGGTCGACGATGTTATGGTTTTTGGATTTCAACTATAATCTTTTTATATAATGATGAAGCTTACAGCCTTCAGGATCAGGAATTTCAGATCGATTGTTGATACAGGATGGCAGAACCTGTCACCTGATAACATTACCTGCCTGATAGGCCAGAATGAGTCGGGGAAGACCTCCATCCTGGAAGGACTAAAGGTTTTCTATACAGGCATAATAACAGAGGATGTCCTGCGCAGCGACTTGTCACTGCCTGAGGTAAGCTGCCGCTTCTCAATATCAAGAGGCTGGCTTCTGAAGGTTACTGATAATCCTGGTACCGAGCTTAAGGAACTTCTTGCCGGGCTCTCGCATCTTGAACTCACAAGAGCATGGATAGCTGATCTTTCATCGGTTGTCATGGTAAGCGGTGAAATAAGTCAGTATCTTGATTCACTGGAAGATGCATGGAGGCTCTACCTTGGTGATGTGACCAGTAAGCTTCAGCAGGAGCTGAAACAGATCAGCGATTCTGAATCTCTTCTGGCAGATCTTAACAAGCAGGAGGAAGAGATAAAATCAAAACTACCTTCCGGTGATAAGGGTGTTATAAGCTTCAGGTTCTTTGGAAAAAAATCAGCCACAGACCTTCATGAGCCATCATCAAACTATACTAATCTGAAAAGCAGCCTGAATGAGATCCGGAACAAAAAGGATGCTCTGGGAGCAGATCTTCAGGCGAGGCGTTCAATGAAGAAAGCCGGCAGCACCTGGGCAAAGCTGCAGGAGAAATATGAATCGCTCGACAAACATCTGGCAGCTCTTGCCGTCAGGCTTGAAGAACGCCATCAGAAAATGACCTTGCTGATGAGGCCGGCAGGCGATGACCATGATCAGGAGTGGAAGACAGTCCTGGATGACTACAGGAAGACCAGGCAGGAACGCGACCAGCAGAAAGCACTCCTCGAACTGCACGTGGCCCAGTCGGGATATATCATGGACGGCTGTTCAGAGGAGGAGGCAGAAAGAAAGGTGGGTGAGGTGATCCAGTCTTACAAGTCGCAGTATAACAGCGAGATACTAGGCAAAAAGTACTTTGAGCATTGTCCGGTATTTGAACTGTTTGAAGACTTCAGCAGTCTTTTGCCCAATCGTATAGATATGGAGGATATAATTACCGGTAATGAGCAGGTAGAAGGATTTAAGGCTGCACGTAACTTTCTGTCGATAGCACAGCTTGATTATTCTTTTTTCCAGCAGCCTTCAAGCCGCATCCTGAAGCAGAAAATTGAAAATCTGAATCAGTCGCTCACACGCAATTTCCAGGATTTCTGGCAGCAGTCAGTAGGAAGGAACAACAAGATACATATACAGTTCGAGCTCGATCATTACAGTGCATCATACGGCGACAAGGCCGGGAAACCTTACCTGGAGTTCTGGATAAAAGATGAGGGAGAACGACTCTATCCCAAGCAGCGAAGCAGGGGTGTGAGATGGTTTCTTTCGTTTTACATGGAGCTTAAGGCATCAGCAAACCTTAACAAATCGATGGTTCTCCTGGTTGATGAGCCGGGTGTCAGCCTTCATGCCCGGGCACAGGAGGATGTACTTAAAGTCTTCGAGGATATCAAGGAAAATATTCAGGTGGTTTATACTACACATTCCCCTCACCTGGTTGAGATTAATAAGCTTCACAGGGTGCTCGCGATTCAGAGGGATGATCTCGAAAGCCTGAGAAGCACCACCAGGATACTCGATCCTTTGAGACTTTCTGCAGCCTCTCCAGATACTCTCAGCCCCTTGCAGAGCATCCTTGGAAATCCTGTTTCGGGTGAAGGCTTTTCATCAAAACGATTCAACCTGATCGTTAATAACACGGGTACCTTTTACATCATAAATGCGATCATCCTGCTGATGGGGTATAAGGATAAGATCAGTGTTATACCATCTACAAATGTCTCTTCCATTCCGCTTTTATGTAACATACTTATGGGCTGGGGGCTTGACTTCTCAGTTATGTTATTTGAGAATGAACAGGAAGGCAGGATAGCTGATACTCTTAAGGAAACGCTGTTCAAAACAGATGGCCTGGGAAGGCAGCTGATACTTAGAATACCGTCTCCTTTCTTTAATGCCGAAGATCTCTTTTCGACTCTCGATTTCAAGAAACATATTATCAAATCGCGTGAAGGTATTACAATTCCAAACTCAGAGTATATTACAGAAAAAGAGATACCAAGGAATTTTATGTTTTCGCGTTTTCTTACCGATGTAAGGGCTGAAGTTGTTAAGGTAACAGATTTTGATGAAGAGAGCATTGAGAATTTCAGGATGGTGATCGATCTTCTGAAGGGTTTGAAATAAATTGGCAATAATTTTGCACTTAGTGCATGTTTTCATATTTTTGTCGGGCCCGGAGAGATGGGTGAGTGGCTTAAACCAGTAGTTTGCTAAACTGCCGTATGGGTAACTGTACCGGGGGTTCGAATCCCCCTCTCTCCGCAAAGCTTTAATGACCCCGCGGCAGCGGGGTTTTTTATTCTGTCTTCCGGACGTTGAAAGCTCGCTTTCATAAGTACGGAAGACAGAATAAAAAAGACCCGGAGGGTTTAGTCTGGCTTTGCAGGAACCACCTGTGGGATCATGGCCGACCGGAGGGAGGCCATAATCCTTTTATATTACGCCCCTTCAGGGCTAATGTTGATCTGGTTATACGTCGCCCCCGGCTGCACCGGGGGTTATTCATATTACTCCCCTGCGGGGATGTGGAGGGAAGGATAATGAGAATCCACACCAACTGGCGTTCCGTACCACGAAATGAATTTAATGGACACTTCTTAAAGCCCCCCCAGGGGGGGTGGGGGTATAGCGGGAACGGGGATAGGGCTAATTTTCAGCAATGAGGCACTTATTATGAAAATCCGCGCCGACATGGCCAAAGGCGCCATTGAAATAATCCCATGCAGCAAGAATACTGTTTTGACGTCATTTAATAAATCCTAAATTTGACATTATAAATTTCCCTGAAATGAAAAAGTCTTTCTTTATCCTGCTGTGCCTGTACTCAGCTATAGTAAATGTAAATGCCCAAGAAGAGGGTCTGGCCGCAATAAGCCAGGATGACCTTAAAGCATACATGGAGTTTTTTGCATCAGACAATATGGCCGGACGCGAAACCGGCACCGTCGAAAATGATATTTCGGTATTATTCATAAGGACCAACCTGATTCGGCTTGGCATTAAACCTGTTCCTGGCTCAAACGATTATTACCAGAAGCTCCCATTGTTTTCTACAGGTATAGTCAAAAAAGAGACCGGACTCAAGCTGATGAATTCCAGTGGAGAAGTGATCATGCAGACCGATTCGGTTGTCAGCCTTATGCCTACTTCCAACAGCCTGGATGTAAATGGACAGGTAGTATTTGCAGGGTATGGCTATGAAGATAAGACTGCAGGTTACAGCGACTTTGAGGGGATTGATCTAAAAGGCAAGATCGTTATGATCATGACCAGGAATCCTGAAGCAGTTAAGACCGGAGCCGGGATGACCGTCTTCAGCGATAAACTGGAAGGTATGAAGTTCAGTTCCCTGATAACCAGGAATCCGGCAGCAATCGTCTTTGTCTATGATCCCGAAAATAGTTATTCAGATCCTTATGAATCAGGATTATCAGGATTAGTAGGGCAGAGTTCCGTTTCTTTCAAAAAAAGCGGAGGAGGAGGCCTCTCCCTTCCGATAATATTTATCACCAGGCATACTGCCGACGAACTGCTTAAACCAACAGGTAATGACCTGAAGCAGATGCAGCAAAAAATAATTACCAGTGGCAGGCCGGTATCAAGTGAAATCAAAGGACTTACGGCAACAGTAAAAACATCAATTGAGACTACAGAGGTAACAGCATATAATATAATAGGTATCGTTGAAGGATCGGATCCTCTTCTTAAAAAGGAGTGTGTAATTTATACTGCTCATTTCGATCATGTCGGTGTTGATGGCAATGGAGCAGTTTTCAACGGAGCCGATGACAATGCTTCAGGATCGATGGCACTGCTGGAGATTGCAGAAGCTTTTGCCACTCTTCCGAAGAAACCGCTGCGATCCATAATATTTGCCTGGGTAAACGGTGAGGAGAAAGGTCTTCTCGGTTCAAAATATTATGTTGAAAATCCTCTGTTTCCGCTTGAAAAGACAGTTGTCAATATAAACCTCGATATGGTAGGCCGTTCGAAAATGCCCTCCGATACCGGTAAATTCTATGGTTTCGACCTCGATATTACGAATCCGCGTGAGATAAACGTTATTACAGGCCATGAGAGTTCTGAACTTACCGCTGTCATGAATGAATCGGCAGGCAGGGCTGGTCTGAGGCTGAATGATATGGGCCCGACTATACCTTACGGAAGCAGCGACCATGCGAGCTTTACAGCAAAGAAGATTCCCGCACTCTTTTTTAATTCAGGCATCCATGCCGATCTCCATAAACCGGGCGACGATGTCGATAAGATAGACTTTGATAAGATGGAACGATCGGCAAAAATGTGTTTCCTGATTGGGTATGAGATCTCTTCCAGGCGTGAAAGGCTGAAAACAGATTAATAAGGTTTTTCCGTTTGAAACGATTACGTCAGGTTCATAAGCGCCATAATATAAATCAATTAACCGGTCATTGTTAATATTTTTCAACGGGTTTATTACCGACTTGTAAAATATTGTTAAAATTTTTTATTGCAATGTTCTGAAATTGTAGTATATTCGCACCGTAAAATTTGAAACTCAAACGATTATCAATAATAAATCGGAAGTTAGTTTAATAAACAAAGTATTTAAAAGGTTAGAAAAATGAAGAACAAAATTTTAATGGGATTAGCTGCTATCGTAATGGTTGCTGTCCTTGTTAGCTGTGGCAAGAAACCACAGGTTGAGATTGATGCTACCAATGCTGCTATCGCAGCTGCTCAGGCTGCTGAAGCTAATGTTTACCTTCCTGGTGAATTTGCAGCTCTGCAGGATTCAATGAATGCCATTAACGCCGCTATCACAGAAGTCGACGGTAAATTATTCAAGAATTACAAGACCATCGTTGCTGACCTGGCAACTACAAAAACACTTGCAGAACAGGTTGTTGCAAACACCGCTGTAAAGAAGGAAGAAGTTAAGAAGGAAGCTGAAACTCTTCTTAATGATATCAAAACCGTTGTTGCTGAGAACGCAAAGCTTCTGCCTAAACTTCCGAGAGGAAAAGAAGGTGCTGCAGTTATCGAAGCCATGAAGACCGACATCGCTGCTGTTGACGCTGTTATAGCTGAAGCACAGGGTCTTTTCGACAAAGGCACATATATGGATGCTCTTAACAAGATCAAAGCTGCAAAAGACAAAGCTGCCGCTCTGAATACAGAAATGAAAGAAGTTCTTACCAAGGCAAGAATCAGGTTCTAATTTCTGAGTTTTCTGCAAAGAATAATATACCCCGGGTTTCATCCCGGGGTTTTTTTTAGATAAACTATTGGTCAGCAGTGCACAGAGTCTGGAAACATATCCTTATAATCGGCCCCATTGCCCTATTTATTGCTTTAATGGGATTCCTGCTTTTCTATCCGGTACAGAAACCTCCCGTCGTTGAACTGGAATATGCAAGAACTTCAATATCTGAAGCTTCCAGAAATCATGCCGGAATATATTCCGAGATATTGTACAACGAATCGCGGAACTTTTACGACTCCGCAATGATCTTATGGCAGTCAGAGAATACAAAAAACAGGTATAAAAGAGACTTCAGCCGGGTGAAAACTCTCGCCCAAAAGGCTGCCTCCAAAGCACGTGAGGCTTCATTCGACTCCGAAAATAATAGTTCCGACCTGAATGTCAATATAAGGGAAAAGATTGAAGCAGTGACCAGAACTGATGCAGATCTGAAACGTCGTTTCTCAAAATACCCGCTGCCTTCTGAAACCCGTAACAATATCTCCAGGGGGGAAATATTGCTGACCGAATCACTTCTTGAATGGGAGAGAGGCAACTACCTTCAGGCTGAAAAGAAAGTCTCGGAAGCCAGAAACCTGATAGTCCCGGCATATGAATTTGCCGATGCAAACATGCGAAGCTATTTCAGATCATATCCTCAGTGGAGAAGCTGGGCCGATTCAACTATTGCGGCATCACGACTGGCAAATGACTATTCCATCATTGTTGATAAATTCTCAAGAAAGGTCATTGTCTATCTGGGTGGAGAAGTATTTAAGACTTATAATGCAGAACTAGGTAAAAACTGGGTTGGCGACAAGAAGATCAGAGGCGACAAAGCCACACCTGAAGGAATGTACCGGGTTATCAAGATGTTTAAAAGCGATAGCACTAAATATCATAAGGCACTGCTGATAAATTATCCGAACGAAGAGGATACTGCATCTTTTATCGCAGCTGTCGAGAAGGGTTCATTACCCCGATCTGCCAAAATCGGTGGGATGATCGAAATACATGGTAACGGCGGGAAGGGAAGCGACTGGACAGCAGGATGTGTTGCAGTCACTGACCGGGATATGGACAGTATCTTCAAAATAGTTAAAGTAGGAACTCCGGTTACTATTGTAGGATCGATGTATGACCTGAAAAGTGTCCTCAGAAGATTCAATTAAAAAATGGAAGAAGAACTCATAACAAACGAAGAATTGAAGCCGCAGGATAATACGCGGAAAGAAGGATCCGGATTGCTGAGGAAAGTTCTCATAGGAATTGCAGCTGTTCTTTCTGTGATCTTTCTTTTCATCTTCTTCATATACATTATCCCGGCATTACAGACAATTCCCGGGAAAGAAAAAAACCTTATTACTAATTCCCCGCTCCTTAAAAAAGATCCTGGTTACAAAAAGCATATTGCGCTTCTTAACAGAGATATTCAGCGCCTGTCGAGAAAATATAGCAGCTATACTTCCGGGCAATCATACCTTGTGATAAACACCACCGATAATCTCTTCTATCTCTACAGGAACAAGAAACTTATAAGAGAAGGACATTGCAGCACCGGCAGTTTTAAGATGCTTAAAACCCTCGAAGGCAGAAGCTGGATATTTAAAACACCCAAGGGAAAGTTCACAATCCAGGGGAAACAAACTAATCCAGCCTGGCGGAGACCCGACTGGGCCTTCGTGGAGGAGGGGCTGCCTATTCCTGCACGTCAGGACGATCCTGTCCGCTATGAATATGGTGTACTGGGCGATTATGCACTAGCCCTGGGTGATGGATACCTGATCCACGGAACAATCTATAAACGATTCCTGGGAATGCCTGTCACTCATGGCTGTGTAAGGCTGAACGATGACGACCTCGAAGCCATCTTCAACTCGCTAAGCATAGGATCCAAAGTATATATCTTCTGAAAATCTGTTATATGGAGACTAATTCAGTAAATAGAGATAAGACCGGAAGGAACATCCTGATAGCAGTTTCAGTAATTATTACAGTGGTACTGCTTTATTATTCCGTAATGGCAATGATGGCTCCTGTCAGAAAGATCAATTCATTGAAGGAAGAATACAGCTTCAGGCAGGATCCGAAAAATGTTGTCAGCGATTCAATTGTTTATGACTCTGCATACTTGTCGCTGTACAGGGAAAAAGCCTACCTGACAGCACGAACAGCTATGGCAGCCACCGATTCATTATACCTGTCGATGAATCTGGCAGATTCAAATGTTACACTTGAGATCAGCGGAGTTACCGTAGCCACAACAAAGCTGACGAGGATATCAGCAAGTAAGATATTTTATGACAGGGACCAGTATTTTATCTCATCGATGCTTTCTCATCCGTTCACTGTGGAAAGGAATATTGCATCAATTCCGAAGATGCCCCTGATGATAAAGATGGCTCCCAAGGATACCTCTGAATATCAGCCTGATATAATACCTGATACTGCTGATTATGAGCCAGTCAATTTTATTATGGAAATGGATAACGGTACAACATTTTATGTTTACCAGGAGGAGAAGCTCAATAAAGGCGACAGGATGCATCTTTTTCTTTTCGACCTTCGCTACAGGATTGATGAGGCATGGATATCCATGAAAAGCATCTTCTCTTTAAAAGTCCCGGAATATCATCCTTTCATCAGGGTAAGATTGCCCCGGGCCGATGCAAAAATCATCTATCGCGCACTTCCTGAGCACGGACAAATAGCTGTTTACAGGTAAGGATTTTTTTCCTTTAACCTTTGTGATTATTTCAGTGGTCCTCAGATGACTCAGTGACTTACGCTTACAGTCTCCTCTGGAACATGTTTGTGCCTGAACAGGATGGCGAAAAGGATTGCTATCACGAGGGCATAAGCGGCAAAAGATATCCAGATGCCCGGCCACTCTTTGACGAGACTTGCCGGATCTTCAAACCAGTTCTTAATGACCTGCCCGGCAATAATGTTTCCAAGCACAGCGCCTATTCCGTTGGTCATCAGCATAAAAACACCCTGTGCCGAGGCAGTGATCTTTGAGTCGGTGTTTTGTTCCACAAACAAGGCACCAGAGATATTAAAGAAATCAAACGCCATTCCGTAAACGATGCATGAAGTGATAATCAGTATAAAGCCTGCGATGGTATTGTCAGCCATACCGAAAAGACCAAAACGAAGCACCCATGCGATCATGCTTAGAAGCATCACCTTCTTAATGCCGAAACGCTTTAGGAAGAAAGGAATCGAAAGGATAAACAGGGTTTCGGAGATCTGTGATATTGAGAGTATTATAGTTGAGAAATTATTGATGATACCGCCTTTCGGGAATATTGTTGCGTCCTGTAGAAAACTGTCGCCGTAAGCATTGGTCAGCTGTAGTGCTCCGCCCAGCGCCATACTGAAGATAAAGAACAAGAGCATTTTCTTTTGCCGGAACAACACGAAAGCTTCCAGCCCCAGCTTCTGAACCCAGGTCTTCTTTACAGTTTCTTCAATTTCTGTGTTTTTTACAACCGGCAACATTAAGAATGAATAGATAGCAAGACAGAATGCGGAAACAGCTGCTATAATGAATGAGACCTTGATGCTGAAACCCAGACCCCAGGGTTTGGTGAAGAAATTAGTCACCCACATCGCCATGATAAAACCTACTGTACCCCACACCCTGACAGGAGGGAAGTATTTTGTCGGATCTTTACCTTCGCTTTTAAGAAGTCGGAATCCAACAGAGTTATTCAGTCCGATTGTGGGCATATAAAAACACATTGCCAGCAACAGAATCCAGAAAAAGGGTATAGGTGCTTCAATAAGAGGAAGAAAGCACATTGTTGCCCCGAACAACAGGTGAAGTATCCCATACACATAATTTGCCTTCCATTTATCGGCAAGAATCCCGAACAACGTAGGCATAACCAGGGATGCGAATCCCATGGTTGAGAAGACCAGGCCAAATTGAGCACCGTTCCATTGTTTTTCCACGAATCCGTAATGACCCAGAGTCATCATCCATGCTCCCCACATGAAAAATTGAAGGAAGTTCATTATTATAAGCCGGCCTTTGAGTCCCATATCCTCTCTTTTAATATTCTTTTATGCGAAGATAGCATGCTAATTTAAACTCCGAAGCAGGTGTTAGAAAATGTTTAAAAAAGAGGTTTGAAGCAAAAACTTATTCTGGCGATTCAAACATCGACGCAGAGTAAAGGCTTCATCCCACATGCCATCTTATATCCCGGCCTCATCCCCG
>JAKLFN010000068.1 GCA_022711195.1 Bacteroidota bacterium | reverse complement strand
ATGATCGCGCAAAGTTAAATATCTTTGCCATCAGATTCACAGAACATTATTAACCAAAAGACAATATTCATGAACAGGATAACCACCAGATTACTTACCCTTTCTGTTTTGTTCCTTCTGCTTTCATGTAATGCTCCCGGGGGCCATGAGAATACGGTAATTCTGATGAAAACGTCGCTGGGCGATATAAAGCTGAGGTTATATGATGAAACACCTTTACATCGCGACAATTTCATTAAACTCATCAATGATGGGTTTTACGAAGGTATCTCTTTCCATAGGGTTATCAACGGTTTTATGATACAGGCGGGCGATCCTGAAACACGTACTGTTCCTCTTGGTATATCGGCTGATTCTCTGAATACATATACTATTCCGGCCGAATTCAACAAGACTCTTTTCCATAAAAGAGGAGCCCTGGCAGCTGCCCGGGAAGGCAATGATGTGAACCCTGAAATGAGGTCGTCGGGCACTCATTTTTATATTGTACAGGGTGTTCTTCGTTCTGAGGAGGACCTGTTAAACGCAGAAGCCAGGATAAACAGTGACAGGCGGCAGGCTCTTTTTTATAAGCTTGTCAGGCAGGTCGCCGACAGCGCCAGGATAACAGGTGAACAGTTATCAGATGCAGAAATTCAGGAAAGGGTTGCCCTCAGGGCTTCTGCTTTCCTCGCTCCCGAGCTGAACTATGAAATCCCTGCCAGTCAGCGTGAAGTATATAAATCAATTGGCGGAGTCCCCCGGCTTGACGGCACATATACTGTATTTGGAGAGGTTCTTGAAGGACTGGATGTTGTTGACAAAATAGCATCTGTGAAAACAGGTGCTGGCGACAAGCCTGTTGAAGATGTTAAAATATTGAAGATCAAAATTATAGAATAATAAACACTTAACCAGGTCAATAATGCTTGAAAGGATAAATGCACTTCTGGCTGAGGTTGCAGATGCAGCTGTTCGCGGAGAAGAAGATTTGGAGTCGTTCCGTCTGAAGTTTTTGAGTAAAAAAGGACTAATATCCGATCTTTTTGAAGAGTTCAGGAATGTATCTGCTGCTGAAAAGAAAGAAATAGGTCAGAAGCTCAACCTTCTGAAGCAGAGCGCTCTCGAAAAATATAACCTGCTGAAATCGGGTGTTATGGTCTCTGAAACAGGAACAGAATCAGAGGATCTTACGAAGCCTTCATATCCTTTTGCGCTTGGCAGCAGGCATCCTATCTCGATAGTGAGAAATGAGATAATCAGCATTTTCGGCCGTATCGGATTTACAGTTTCAGAAGGTCCGGAAATTGAAGATGATGATCATAATTTTACGAAGCTGAATTTTGCCCCGGAGCATCCTGCCCGCGATATGCAGGATACATTTTATATTTCCCGGATATCTCCCGAAGAATCGAGTTCAGGTGATATACTTCTGAGAACACATACTTCTTCGGTACAGGTGCGTGTCATGCAAGGTCAAAAACCTCCCATCAGGACGATCTCCCCCGGAAGGGTTTTCAGAAATGAGGCCATCTCAGCCAGGGCACATTGTATTTTTCACCAGGTTGAGGCGCTATATGTCGATGAAAATGTATCATTTGCAGACCTGCGCCAGACACTGCTTTTCTTTGCCCGGGAGATGTACGGGAAAGATGTAAAGATACGTCTCAGGCCTTCATATTTTCCGTTTACCGAACCATCAGCCGAAATGGATATAAGCTGTACGATCTGTGGCGGCAAAGGCTGTAACGTTTGCAAATACACAGGCTGGGTTGAAGTTTTAGGCTGCGGGATGGTTCATCCGGCAGTCCTGGAAGCTTGCGGCATCGACAGCAGGAAATATACAGGTTTTGCTTTGGGAATGGGCATTGAGCGCCCTGCAATGCTTAAATACCAGGTGAACGACCTGCGTCTTTACTTTGAAAATGACATCCGGTTCCTTGAGCAGTTCAGGACAGCTTACTAATCTTTCGAACTTTTTTTGTAACTTTCTGTTATTCTTATCATCATTTACTAATCTATCAGATGAAGCATCAAGAATTGCCCGTCCCTTTTTGTGACAGATGTGCTGCTGAAACAGGAGCTATTTTCAGATTCCTGGGGCGAGAGGAGATCGACCAGGTAAATTTTGAAAAGGAATTCAGACAATTCAGGAGGGGAGAAGTCCTCTATAACGAAGGAAGCCGTATCAGCGGTTTTTACTGTATTCACAGCGGCATCATCAAGGTTTTTAAAACAGGTCTTGACGGTAAAGAACAGATAATCAGGTTTGCAAAGCCAGGGGATATTATTGCATACAGGAGCGTCCTTAGCAATGAGGTAGCATGTACTTCAGCCAAGGTTATCGAAGATTGCCAGGTCTGTTTCATCCCGGCGGAGATACTGATATCGATGGTAAAGTCAAATTCGTCTTTTGCCCATGAATTGCTTAAGCTTGCATGCCATGAGCTCGGTGAGGCCAACTCATTCATTACCGACATTGCCCAGAAAACTGTTCGTGAAAGGCTGGCAGAAATACTTTTACTGCTTGTACATGATTTCGGACTTGATGATCAGAACTATCTTCAGATCTCTCTTACACGTGAGGAGCTGGCCAACATCGTGGGTACTGCTACTGAGTCTGTAATACGTTTATTATCAGAGTTCAAGACCGACAGGCTTGTAGAACTTAACGGCAGGAGAATAAAGATTATTGATAAAAAAGGACTTGAAAAGATCAGTAATGTCTTTAACTGATCGTTCTTAAAACAGGGTTCTGTCCGTTTCGTGACGGAATGTTTTTCCCAGATGTTTATATGCGTGTTCGGTGGCTTCCCTGCCCCTGGGTGTTCTTTTAAGGAAACCTTCCTTTATCAGGAATGGTTCATAAACCTCTTCGATTGTTCCGCTCTCTTCTCCGACAGCCGTGGCGATAGTATTAAGACCAACCGGGCCTCCGTTAAATTTCTCAATAACGGCTGATAGTATTCTGTTGTCCATTTCGTCGAGACCATGCCGGTCGATATTGAGCGCTTTAAGACCATACTTTGTTATTTCGAGGTCAATTTTTCCTGATCCTTTCACCTGGGCAAAATCGCGTATTCTTTTGAGCAGGGCATTTGCAATACGTGGTGTTCCGCGGCTGCGTCTTCCTATTTCAACAGCAGCGCTGTCGTCGATTTTCACATTGAGGATCTTTGCTGATCGCCTGACAATACCCGTGAGTATATCCTGATCGTAATATTCGAGATGGAAATTAATCCCGAAGCGGGCTCTGAGCGGGCTTGTGAGGAGTCCGGATCTTGTTGTTGCACCAATAAGGGTGAAATGGTTAAGGGTAAGCTGTACCGATCTGGCGCTTGGTCCTTTATCGATCATTATATCAATCTGAAAGTCTTCCATTGCCGAGTAGAGGTATTCCTCAACCACAGGACTCAGCCGGTGTATTTCGTCGATAAAAAGAACATCTCCCGGTTCCAGGCCGGTAAGCAATCCTGCAAGATCGCCTGGCTTGTCAAGCACGGGGCCAGAGGTGACCCTCATATTAACTCCAAGCTCATTTGAGATAATGGCGGCCAGTGTTGTTTTGCCAAGACCCGGGGGGCCATGAAGAAGGACATGGTCGAGTGACTCTTCACGCTGCTTTGCTGCTGTTACGAATACTACCAGGTTTTCAATTACCTGTTGTTGTCCCCTGAAGTCAGCAAAACAGGCTGGTCGCAGCTGTCTGTCGAGTTCCCTGTCTGCAGCAGTAAAATCTTCTTTTCTGATATCGAGGTTTTCCTCCATGCAGCAAAGTAACTATTTTATAAGCCTAGTATCGCTTTCGGGCAGGTTTATTTTAATTCCGTTAATGCTGACTTCCACGTCGTCCCTGTAAGATATTGTCAGATAAGGTACTCCTTCGATGTCGAATTTCTGCCATGTTTTCTGGCGGAATCCCGACCTGTAGTATTGTTCTTCCCTGACCTTTCCGTTTTCGTAATAATAGATATGTTGTCCTTCGGGGTTACCCTGTATATAGCTTCCTTTGAATTTCAGCCTGCCATCGGGATAGTATGATTTCCACTGTCCGTCTTTCAGGCCTAAAATATATTTACCTTCCTCGACATTGTCACCCGATTTGAATTTCCAGTCGCCATTTCTTTCTCCGTCAGAATATTGGCCCTGGCCGACAATCTCACCGGTCTCAGAGTATTCTGAATATGTTCCATCGCGCTGTCCCTGGAAATATTCTTCTTCCCTCAGGATGGATCCGTTTTCATAGTACCATTTCCAGAGTCCGTCGGGTCGTCCGTTATTATAGAATCCGGTTTGCTCTGTTTTCCCGGTGCGCGAATAAAACTTCCACAGGCCTGTTCTTCTGTTATCGGTATATGTTCCTTCAGCCTGAAGCTTACCATCGGGGAAGTAATCTTTCCATTTTCCATTATAGCGTCCCGCCTCGTCAACGATCCCTTCTGAGATTTTTACGCCGATATCGTTGTATATGAATGCATTTGTAATTTTCCCGTCGCTTCCGAATTCCCTGTGTACGCCCACAGGTATGCTGTCTCTGTACGGACCGCTGTAAATCAGCTTGTTATTTGCATCATACCTGTTAACAATTTCAATATCGGGCTGATCCTCAACATTTGATTTTACAATAGAACCATTATCATAAAGCATAGTCATTGTAAGCACGCCGCGCTGATCATATTCTTTATAATACCCGTGCAGAAGGTCGTCTTTATATGTTTTTTCGGTTTTCTTAGATCCGTTGGGATAAAAGTCGACCCATTCACCCTGTTTCAGGCCATTAATATCTGTACGATTGATCTTTTCCCTGCTTACCAGGAAATCATTATTGTATTCCAGGAGTGTAATTACGTTTCCTGATTTATCATATTCCTTTGAAAGGCCTTCGCGTTTACCATCATTATATGAAACAGTCTGTTGTACTTTTCCGTCGGGATGGTAAAAAAATCCCGTTCCTTCTTTTTTGCCACCGGCATAAAGCTCTTTTGACCATAAATAAAGACCCGATGAGGGATTCTTTTTATATTTCAGATGGTATCCGTTCTTCTTGTCGAAGAGGTAGCTTATTTTTTCAGTTGTATCGCCGGCCTGGTCGTAGAAGACCCAGATACTGTCGAGCTTAAAATTGGTGTACCTGCCTTCAGATCTTTTAACACCGGTTACATAATATGTTTTCCAGTAACCTTCAGCCTTGCCGTTCTTTAATATTCCTTCGCTCGAAATGCTTCCGTTGGGATATTTGAATACCTGGTAGCCATCTTTTATATCAGATGGATTCTGTGCTGCAGCAATATTTGCTGTTACAATTATCGTCAGAAATAAGATCAGCTTTTTCATCATTTTAAAGGCCTAATTTTTCTGATATCTCGAGCATCCTGTGAATTGGCTTACGGGCTTTTTCTATTATTTTACTGTTAACGCTGATTTCCGGTTTTTCAGTCTTAAGGCACCTGTAAATTTTTTCCATAGTAATAAGTTTCATGAAGTTGCATTCGCTGCATCCGCATGTAGAATCCTTTGGAGGTACATCTATGAATGTTTTCGAAGGATTGCTTTTTTTCATCTGGTGTATTATTCCCGGTTCGGTTGCAACAATATATTTTTTACTAAAATCTTTTGTAGTATAATTAAGAAGTGCAGCAGTTGAACCTATAAAATCGGCAACCATACGTACAGGCAATTCACATTCAGGATGGGCAATTATTTTAGCATCAGGATTATTTTCCTTAAGCTTAATAATTGCTTCAAGGGAAAATTCTTCGTGAACGTGGCAGGTTCCGTTCCAGACGATTATATCCCTGCCTGTCTTATTAATAATATGATTCCCGAGATTTCTGTCGGGTGCGAAAATTATTTTTTCTTCAGGAGGTAATGATCTCACTATTTCCACAGCGTTTGAAGAAGTGCAGGCAATATCGGATAAAGCTTTTATTTCGGCAGTAGTATTTACATAAGTAATTACTGTTCTGCCAGGATTATTCTTTATGAATTTTTTAAAATCCTTTCCTTTGCAGGAATCGGCCAGAGAGCATCCGGCATTTATATCAGGAAGCAATACTTTTTTTTCCGGTGCAAGGATTTTTGCAGTCTCAGCCATAAATTTTACTCCGGCAAAAAGTATAATATCGGCATTATTAGAAGCTGCTTTCTGTGACAGGGCGAGGCTGTCGCCGACAAAATCGGCAATATCCTGTATATCTCCTGTCTGGTAATAATGAGCAAGAATTATAGCGTTCTTTTCTTTTTTAATTCTATTTATCTCGCTTACAAAGTCAATTTTTTTTATCGCTTTCATCCCGGATCCGAAGGTTATTAACAGATAAAAATATTTAATAAAAGTAAATTCTAATTTTTATGATGATGATGTTATGCTGTTAATAGTGTTGAATAAAAACCTGCGATTTAATTGATATTTGCATAATCATCATCGGGCAAACATGTTTTCAACAGAAATTAACAATTTTTATTATTGAAAATCAAAAAATTAACATCTGGATTAACAACTGTTACTAACATGCATATAATTAAAAAAATAAAACAAATTTATGGTTTTTAATGTTCATATCCGGTTCAGATAGTAAGATAATTTTCATGAAAGATTCTAATAACAAATCAATTGAACAATCCGGAAGACATAATTGTTAAAAACCATGGATTAATGAGTAATTATTGAACGCCGGACAATCGGGTTATGAACAAGAAAAAAAATCAAAAAAGGATATAAGTATATCTTTTTCCTTAAATTTAACAGATGATAAATTTTCCGGTTTATGAAGAAGCCTAAGGTAGCGATAGTATCAGACCATGCAGGTTTTTACCTGAAGGAAAAACTGCTTGATTTTCTGAAACGTGAGAAATATGATGTAAAGGATTTTGGATGTTCATCAGCTGAGCCGGTGGATTATCCCGATTTTGGTCATCCTATGGCGAGTGCTGTCGCCGGCGGGGAATATCAGCTGGGAATATCGATATGCGGCACGGGCAACGGTATAAATATGACTGTAAATAAACATCCGGGTATCAGGGGTGCATTATGTTGGACTGAAGAAATAGGAAGGCTGGCCAGGGCTCATAATGATGCCAATATCTGTGCTTTACCCGGGCGTTTTATCAACGAGGCGGAAGCTTTTCTTATTGTAAAGGCTTTTCTTGATACTCAGTTTGAAGGCGGCAGGCACAAACAAAGAATAGATAAGATACCTTTAAAAATGTATTGATTTATGTTTTCAAATTCATGCCGTTACGGGATCAGGGCAATACTCTATATAGCCAGCAGGCAGCAGGGAGATGAAAAAACGGGATTAAAACAGATTTCCAGGGATCTGGCACTTCCGACGCCTTTTCTTGCAAAGGTGCTTCAGCAGCTGGCGAAGCAAAAGATACTTAAGTCGCTTAAAGGGCCGCATGGCGGTTTTTCACTGGCCAAAGACCCGAAAAAAATATCAATCCTTGATATAGTACGCACTATTGACGGGGAAGAGGTTTTTACAAACTGTCTGATACACAATACAACCTGCACATGTGTTGACAAAAAGAAAGAACCGTGTCCGCTTCATGAGAACTATTCAAAGGTGAGATCGGAACTGATAGATCTGTTCAGCAGCACAACAGTTCATGAACTGGTTATCGATAAAGAGGCAAGGAATAAGATCAATATCTGAATTTTTCAGGGCCAAAACGGCGGGCAAGAAGAAAGGTAAGAATTGCGAATAATATTCCTGCGGTATTAAAAAGAAAATCATAAATGCTTCCCGACCTTGTGGTTGTAAGGAGGGCCTGCAGGAGTTCGAGGATAAGTCCGTAGAGAAGCGGAATGGCGCCGCTGAGAAGAACAGCAGAAGATTTTCTGAGCCGGTCAGCGTTTTCAAAGATCAGCACAGCCATCAGAAAAGAATACATCAGGAAATGTGCAATCTTATCGGAACCTGAGAATTTAATGATCTTTGATGATTCGAAAGAATCGCTTCCGGCAAGACTCAGAAAGGCAATTACCAGGGCAACGGTTATTGTGAGGATATTCTTTTTTGCCATAATTTGTTTAGCGCAAAAATAAGCAATGAAATGTCAATTTATTTATAATTTTAGATATTACAAATAAACCGTATGGCCGGTGTCTATATACATATTCCTTTTTGCAGGAAGTTGTGTAATTACTGCGATTTTTATCATGTCGTTTCTGCCGGCGATGATTTTTCCGGTTTCATTGATGCCCTGCTTACGGAGGCGGAAATCAGAAGGGATTACATTGGTGCTGCAAAAATATCGACCATCTACCTGGGGGGAGGAACGCCTTCCGTTCTGTCGCCGGCACAAATAAGCCGGATACTGGAAGCAATCGATAAATATTACAATGTAGACCCGGTATGCGAAACGACAATTGAAATAAATCCCGATGATTCATCATTAAATTACCTGAAAGACCTTAGGGGGACCGGCATTAACAGGATCAGCATCGGGGTCCAGTCGTGGGATGATGCAGATCTTAAAATGCTTAACCGGCGGCATACGGGAGAACAGGCATTATCGGCGGTGGAACAATCTTTCGCTGCAGGATTTGAAAACGTTACGATCGACCTGATATATGGTATTCCGGGAATGACTTCAGATAAATGGTCGGCCTCTCTTGAAAAGGCTGTTGCGACAGGGATCACGCATCTTTCGGCCTATCATCTGACAATAGAGCCTGCTACTATTTTTGGTAGGATGAAGGAAAAAGGTGTTATGCAGGAGATTGACGAGGAGGAGAGCGCTTCACAATTCAATGTACTTATAGATGTAATGGAGAAAGCCGGATTTATTCATTATGAAATTTCGAATTTCTGCAAGCCCGGCTTTTTATCGGTTCATAATTCCAATTACTGGAAGCAGGTTCCCTATACCGGCCTTGGGCCCTCGGCGCACTCGTTTAAAGGATTCTCGAGGCAATGGAATGTGAGAGATCTTAAGAAGTACATCTCGCTTGTAAAAAAAGGAAAAGATTTCTTTGAGCGCGAGGAGCTGGATATAAAAACCAGGTTCAATGAATATATAATGACATCATTGCGGACAATGTGGGGGCTTGATCTCGATTATATTGAGAAGACATTCGAGAAGGAAGGCTATGATTATGTAATGAACCTTGCCGGCAAATTTATCGGATATGGTATGATGTATCAGGAAAAAAATACCCTGATCCTTACGAACCAGGGCAAGATGATATCTGATAATATAATTTCTGAATTTATGATGCCCAACGGCGGGTGATCATCTTTTTGTCAGCATGAAAGTTGTTTTTCCGATAACCACGCCCTCCAGGTATACCTCGGCGCTGTAGTTTCCCGGAATAAAGTCGCCCGTGTTATCGACCCAGATAGTAACATCAATATCCTGGTTCATATAATCGATTGTCCGTGTTGCAGAATAGATCAGCTGGTTTCCGGCATATTCAAACAGGTTTTCAGAGCTTGTTGTGATCACCAGGGAGTCGGGTCTGATCACCCTGAGGAAAATCTGTTTCTGACCTGCCGAAGCAATGGGATTTTCTCTTAATGTAAATCCGACTCTCAGTTTTTCCATAAGATTAAGGCGCGAAGTTTCCTTGTTCTTCTTATTTACCGCAGTAGCAGAGATGTTCTTGGCCTGTATCACAGATGCCACAACGACCTTTTCTGTAAGTTCCTCTTTGACTTTCTCAAGTTCCTGGTTTACGTTCTGAACTTCCGTGATCCTTTGTCTTATCTGGGTGTTTTCAGCAACAAGTATTTTGTTCCTTGTATTTAGCGAGTCGATCTGTACGATATAGCTTTTCATGATCTCTCTCATGGTAGAGATCTCAGACCTGTATTTCTTTATGAGTTGAATTTTTGAAGCATCTTCAGCCAGCAGCTTGATTATCTTTTCTTTCTGACTCTCTATTTCAGCTTTAAGCTGGGCATTGTCAGTCTTCAGGGTGTCGTAAGCATAAACCATTTGCTTCAGCTCATTTGCCAGGGAGTCTTTTTCCTGTGTCAGGACTGTTTCCATTTCGATCATTTTATTTTTCTGATCAAAATACTGAAACACGAGAAAAATAAGGGCTGCAGCGAGGATTATGGAAAGCGCTATCATTCCTACAGGTGCACTCCTTTTTATTTCCGGATTTGTTGCCGGGTTAATATTTGAATCTGCCATTTATATGATTTTTAATAAGATAACGA
>JAKLFN010000067.1 GCA_022711195.1 Bacteroidota bacterium | reverse complement strand
ACGTATAATAAATATCCATCCCGCACTTCTTCCCAAATACGGGGGGAAGGGCATGTATGGTGAAAGGGTCCACAGGGCGGTGATTGAAAACAAGGAGACGGAATCAGGTATTACCATTCACTATGTCGACAGCAGGTATGATGAAGGTGATATTATATTTCAGGCCAGCTGCAGGGTAGAACCTGATGAAACGGCTGAAACCCTGGCATCGAAGATCCATGAACTGGAATATAAGTATTTTCCGGTTGTGATCGACGACCTTGCAGGCCGCCTCAGTGATTAAATGGTTTCAAGCATTCTGATAACCAGAAGCCTGTTCTTTTCGAATCTTTCCCTGTTTGCTTCAGAAACAGGTTCAACCGGAGGAGCCTCCACTGTCAGTGGATCAACAGGTGATCCGTTTTTGTAGAACCTGAAGTCGAGGTGAGGCCCGGATGTAAGTCCGCTGCTGCCAACATAACCTATAATATCGCCCTGCCTGACCATTGCTCCCGGGTAGATTCCTTTGCCAAAGGCGCTCAGGTGCAGGTAAGCGGTTGAGTAAACACTGTTGTGAGTAATTTTTACCATTCTTCCGGCTCCATTCTCAGTACCTGCGAAAGTTATTCTCCCGTCTCCGATAGCCTGAACCGGTGTTCCGACAGGTGCTGCATAATCAACACCATAATGAGGGCGACGGATTCTCAGGACAGGATGGAGCCTGTTTGAAGAATACCTTGAACTGATCCTTGAAAACCGCAGAGGGGCTTTCAGAAATGTCTTTCTCAGGCTGTTGCCGTCGGCATCAAAATACGACTCTATACTGTCCTGGATAAAAGGAATGGCGGTGATGCTTCTTCCGGCCCAGGTAAACTCCGCACCATAAATATGTCCTGTACCAACTGATCTGTCATCAACAAATATTTCCTCATAAAAGACTTTATATGTGTCGCCTTTCTGCAAACCGAAGAAATCGACTGTCCATGCATATATCTCAGACAGATCACCGGCTAGTGAAACAGGAATACCGGCTGCATACATTGATTCCCAAAGCGATGTTTCAATGACTCCGGATGAAAACCTGATAACATTCCTGATCTCCTTTTTATACATTGTAATATTCAGCGAGTCGTTGAAGCTGAATATAAAGCTGGTTACAGGATCATGTTCATACACCAGATACCGGAGGCGTGCATTGGAGCCTGTGTCGCTCAGAATTGTATAATGATTTCCCGACCTTATTTTCCTGACATCAAAAACGGAACGGGAATTATCTATGACCTGGTTTATTTCCTGCATGGACACACCGTTGTCGAGAAGTATCTCTGAAAGAAATGTATTTCTTCTTATTTTATCGGTCCTTATGTTATATGAATCTGCGGGGATCCCGAAAATTACGACCTTCTCTCCGGCAATTGCCAGGGACGTGTCAGGCTCTGAAACCGGGATCTCCTGATTGACTGTGGTTGATTGCCTGCAGGAAACAGAAATAATCAGAAGCGCCGAAAGAATGAGAAGATTTATCCTCATGTGATTACTGCTGCAGATCAGCTTTTAATTACAATATTCACTATGCGTTTTGGTACTACAATTATATTGGAGAGAGTACCTGTTTCGAGCCATTTTTTTGCTCTGTCATCAGCAAGAACGATCTTTTCAACTTCTTTCTTATCCATTTCTGCCGGCAGAGCGATTTTGAACCTCAGTTTACCGTTGACAGATACCGGGTATTCGAAAGTATCTTCCTTTAGGTAATCTTCATTATACTCAGGCCATGGCTCGTAAGCCAGGGTTTTTTCATGACCCTGCATCTGCCATATTTCTTCTGCCAGGTGTGGTGCGAAGGGGGATAATATTTTTGCAAAAGTGCCGACGCTTTCTTTTGTCACCCTGCCTTTTTTTGTGGCGAGGTTAAGAAAGATCATCATGGCCGAGATAGCTGTATTGAATCTTAGGTTCTCAATATCGGTCTCCACTTTTTTTATAGCCTGGTGCAAGCCTTTCAATATTTCGGGATCTTCCTCACCGCTTACTATGTTTTCGTTGTTAGAGAAAAACCTGAAAGTCCTGGAAAGAAAATTGTAAACGCCTTTTACACCTTTATCATCCCAGGGTTTCGTTACGTCAAGTGGTCCCATGAACATTTCGTAAAGCCTTAGCGAATCGGCGCCGTATCTTTTCACAACATCGTCGGGATTGACGACATTCTTAAGTGATTTTGACATTTTAGCAACTATCTGCCTTACTTCAGAACCTGTTTCCCGGTTGAAGAATTTTCCATCGCGTTCTTCAACAATGTCAGCAGATACTTTTGCACCTGCCTCATTTTCATAGGCAAATGCCAGTATCATTCCCTGGTTAAACAGTTTCTGGTAGGGTTCATCAGTCGATACTATTCCAAGGTCGAACAATACTTTATGCCAGAAGCGGCTGTAAAGGAGGTGGAGGACGGCATGCTCTGCTCCTCCAATGTAAAGGTCGACAGGCATCCAGTACTTTTCTTTTTCCTTATCGAAAATGCTTTTATCATTATCCGGATCGATATATCGGAGGTAATACCAGCACGATCCTGCCCACTGCGGCATCGTGTTTGTTTCACGGCGTCCTTTGCGGCCAGATTTATCTGTAACATTCAGCCATTCAGTTGCATTTGCAAGTGGTGATTCGCCTGTTTCGCCTGGCAGATATTTTTCCATTTCCGGGAGCTCCAGTGGCAGCTCTTTCTCATCGAGCAGGGTAATCTCACCATCCTCCCAGTGAATTACGGGGAATGGTTCACCCCAGTATCTCTGTCTGCTGAAGAGCCAGTCGCGAAGCTTGTAATTGACTTTCTCTGTTCCAAGGCTGTTGGACTGAAGCCACTTTATAATCGTGGCAATTCCCTCCTCTTTGTTCAGTCCGTTTATGTCGATACCTGTTGTCTTATCAGCTGAGTTGATATATTTTCCATCTTCGGTCCAGCACTCCTTCCCGGCCAGGATCCTGCTTTTCTGCTCACTATCTGACACATCGGGATCCTGGATGCAGATAATGGGGAGGCTGAATTTCCCTGCAAATTCAAAGTCGCGGTTATCATGAGCTGGTACAGCCATAATGGCACCGGTACCATAACCGGTCAGAACATAATCGGCGACCCACACAGGGATCTTTTTATGGTTTACCGGATTTATGGCGTAGCGGCCTGTAAAGACACCTGTTTTGTCTTTGGCAAGGTCGGTGCGGTCGAGATCCGATTTCAACGAGGCAGCTTTAATATAATCCCCTACGGCTTTTATGTTTTCCGGTGTTGTTATGGCATTTGTAAGAGGATGTTCTGGAGCAATTACCATATAAGTAGCACCGAAGAGAGTATCGGGACGTGTGGTAAAGACCTTCAGTTTTTCATTCATGCCTTCGATCTCAAAATCGACTTCAGCGCCTGTAGAACGTCCGATCCAGTTTCGTTGCATATCTTTTATTCCCTCCGGCCAGTCAAGATTCTCAAATCCCGACAGTAGTCTTTCGGCATAGAGAGGGATACGGAGCATCCATTGTCTAAGGTTCTTCTTCTCGACCCTGTTACCGCATTTTTCATGTGAACCGTCGTAGAGAACTTCTTCATTTGCACAGACTATCCGGCATTCGGGGCACCACCAAACCTGTGCATTATCATAATAGGCAAGCCGTTTTGAGTCGATGAAAGCGGTTACCTCCTTTTTCCCTCTTTTTTTAATATCTTCAGGAACAATGAGTTCGGACACTGGCCTTCCCTTTTGTAACTTTTCATCGAACCAGGTATTATAAAGTCTGATAAAGATCCATTGTGTCCATTTAAAATATTTCGGATCGGTTGTGTTGATCTCTCTTTCCCAGTCATAGCTGAGGCCCAGTTCTTTTATTTGCCGGCGGAAAGTGTCACAGTTGTTTTTTGTTGTTATTGACGGATGGGTTCCCGTCTGTATTGCATATTGCTCTGCCGGTAATCCGAATGCATCCCAGCCCATAGGATGGAGGACGTTGAATCCCTTCATTCTTTTGTACCTTGAATAGATATCGGTAGCTGTATATCCTTCAGGATGACCGACATGAAGACCTGCTCCTGACGGATACGGGTACATATCGAGCACATAGCATTTTTTGGGATTTGTCAGATCGTCGGGTGTTCTGAAAGTCTTGTTTTCCTCCCAGTACCGCTGCCACTTTTTTTCGATTTCGGTGAAATTGTAGTCCATTTTCTTTATTATCTGTTAGCCTGGCGCCTGATGCCTGACGCCCGAAGCCTTGCTTTCGGAGTGCGAAAATATGAAATCTTTAGTAAATCTTTGCAGAAGCGGCGTTTTGATGTTAATTTTGCCTCAATATTGGTCCCGTAGTTCAATGGATAGAATGACAGATTCCGGTTCTGTTGGTTGAGAGTTCGAGTCTCTCCGGGATCACCAGGAAGTAAGAACTGAGAACAATCGAACTAAGAATGCAGAAGTTCTTACTTCTGAGTTCGATTGTTCTTCATTCTGATCTCTCAACTCTCAATGCATCAATCATTTCAGTTATTGCTTCAGCATCTGAAGTTGTTCTTACCGGCGATAATCCGATAAGCTTTCTGGCCTCGTTAAGATCATCGCGTGAAATAAAATCCTTACCTATTAATATATAGTATAAAATTGCCGATTTCAGTGTATTGGCCTTCACCCTAAATGAGTACGGCCCTGATCTTGCCGGGAATATATGCACAAACCTTGCAGGATCATTGTGATATTTAAGCATCCAGACCGAGGTGTCGGACAATGTGATTGTTTTGTAATCACTGAAATTGGTCCCGGTCCAGGCCAAAAAGAGGTCATGACCAGTCAGCCCGTTCTGTTCCAGAAAAACTAATATCTCTTTACAGATTTCTTCTGGTGTTAGCATACCGGTATATACATCTGTCACCGAAGATCCTATACGTTTCATCTCCCTGAGCAGGAGACTTCGATCAGAATGAATGTCGCGGCTAATGTAAATTGATATGAATTCCCTGATACCTGAGAGATGATGTTTCATCGGATTGAAAAGGAACGGAAGAGATATTTCAGGGGAGTAGTCCATAATCAGATTCATATGAAAAGGTCGGAAAATTTCACAAATATTAGCACCCCCTTACTCAAAAAAATTATCTTTAACATATTAAAAAACCACCTATGCTTTCCACATCAAAACAATGTTTCGTACAGACTATAAATCACTCACAGCCCGGGAGGGTGGTAGTCGACTTCGGAGCTACCACAGTTACAGGGATACATGTTCTCATAGTTGAGAAGCTGAGGGAATACTACGGATTGGAGAAAAAGCCGGTGAAGGTTATCGAACCTTACCAGATGCTGGGAGAGATTGAGGAGGATCTGATCAGCAAAATGGATATAGATGTAATCGGGCTTTTTGGTGAGAAAAACATGTTCGGCATCAGAAACACCGGATGGAAAGTCCATAAGACACACTGGGGGCAGGAAGTTCTCTTTCCTTCAGATTTCAACTATACCTTTAATGATAAGGGCGATATTCTGATGTACCCTGAGGGTGATATTTCCGCGGGCCCCAGCTCAGTCATGCCAAAGTCGGGATATTTCTTTGACGCACTCGAAAGGCAAGGACCTATAAATGAGGAAGAACTTGTTGAAGATAACCTTGAGGAGTTTGGATTTGTTTCTGATCATGACCTCAATTACTGGAAAGAACTGATTGAATCGACAGATACTGATTCCAGAGCTGTTGTTGCATCCCTGGGAGGAACCGCTCTTGGTGATATTGCACTTGTTCCGGCGGTGGGCCTTAAAAAACCAAAAGGGATCAGAAGCATTGCTGAATGGTATATGTCGACACTTACGAGAGAAGATTTCATTAAGGAATTATATCATCGGCAGACCGAAACAGCTATTGAGAATCTCAAAAAATTTTTTGCTGTGATCGGGAACAAGATAGATGTTGCTTTTATATGCGGGACAGATTTTGGCACCCAGAATTCAACTTTCTGTTCTCCTGAGACATATAAAACTTTGTGGCTTCCATATTATAAAAAGGTGAATGACTGGATCCATCTTAACACAACCTGGAAAACATTTAAACATTCCTGTGGAGCCATTGAATCCTTTATGGAACTTTTTATTGAGTCGGGATTTGATATAATTAATCCTGTGCAGATTAATGCTGCTGGTATGGATCCGGTCATACTGAAAAAGAAATACGGCGACAGGATTATTTTCTGGGGAGGAGGTGTGGATACCCAGGGTGTTTTTCAGTTTGGAACTCCACAGCAGGTAAAGGATCAGGTAAAAAGGCAATGTGAAATACTTAACAATAATGGAGGTTTTGTTTTCAATACAGTACATAACATTCAGGCCAATGTGCCTTTTGAAAATGTGACCGCCATGCTGGAGTCTTTAAAGGAGATGAGATGAAAAAACAAAAACTTAATTATGGTTATTTACTTGCAATAAGCCTTATTTCGGCGATGGGCGGACTACTTTTTGGATATGACTGGGTTGTTATTGGAGGAGCCAAACCTTTTTATGAACCTTTTTTTGGGATATCCGGAAATCCGGCTCTGCAGGGTTGGGCGATGAGTTGTGCATTGCTGGGATGCCTTGCCGGAGCTGCTCTCTCAGGGTGGCTGAGTGACCGGTTCGGCAGAAAACGGCTTCTTATCCTTTCCGCGGCATTGTTTATCATTGCATCCCTGGGGACAGGTAAAGCCTGGAGTTTTGATTTTTTCATTTTTTTCAGAGTACTCGGAGGTGTCGGAATTGGTCTTGCCTCGAACCTCTCCCCGATGTATATTGCAGAGGTTACTCCTGCCAGAGTAAGAGGAGCATTTGTGTCTATTAACCAGTTAACCATTGTAATTGGTATCCTGGCGGCACAGCTCATTAACTGGAGGATAGCCAGACCGGTGCCGCCTGACTCATCAATATCAGATATTCTTGTTTCATGGAACGGACAAACAGGATGGCGGTGGATGTTCTACGCTTGTACCGTTCCGGCGGGATTTTTCTTCATTTTTGCATGGCTGGTCCCGGAAAGCCCGAGATGGCTGGCAAAGCAGCCGGAAAATCATAAAAGGGTTTTAAAGATTCTCTCGAAGATCAGCGGAGACCAATATGCCGCAGAAGAACTCGCCTCAATAAAGGAATCATTAAACGGAAATAAAAGCAATGGGGGTAATAAGATACTAAGGGAGAAAGGGATCTCAAAAGTATTGTTAATCGGAATTATTATTGCCATCTTTCAGCAATGGTGCGGCATTAACGTAATCTTCAACTATGCACAGGAGATTTTTTCCAACGCCGGCTACAGCGTATCTGATATTCTGTTCAATATAGTAATAACAGGAAGTGTAAACCTGATTTTCACTTTCATAGGGATGTTTACTGTTGACAAACTCGGAAGGAAGGCATTAATGCTGATTGGTGCAGGAGGCCTTGCGGTTATTTTTGGAATTGTCGGAAGTCTTTATTTCTTCAATATTCAGGGGATTCCTCTGCTCATCATGGTGGTGACGGCAATAGCCTGCTATGCAATGACACTCGCACCAGTTACATGGGTCATCCTTTCGGAAATATTTCCCAACAGGATAAGAGGTTTTGCAATGTCGGTGGCTACATTTGCCCTCTGGGCTGCTTGTTTTATACTGACATATACTTTCCCGCTTCTTAATAATGCTCTAAGGGCCTCCGGCACATTCTGGCTTTACGGATTTATTTGTGTCCTGGGATTCTGGTTTATTATGAAAAAATTACCTGAAACAAAAGGCAGAAGCCTTGAAGAAATTGAACACAATTTCGGTAAATAATATACTTAATGTTAATCGATAAGAGGTTTTTTAAAACAGTGGTTATCCTGTTTATAGTTTTGATCCACTCTACCCATATGTCGGGCCAGAGCACAGCCTCTCTGAAGAGATATACCATCGATATAACTGCCCCCGGGAAAACAATCGAATCGGGAAAACTGAAATCAGGCGGGACAAATTCTAAGAATGAAAGTATTGAGGTAAATAACTATTATTTTGTGATTAACGGTAAACCCTTTATCCCGGTTACAGGAGAATTTCACTTTTCGCGGTATCCCAATAAATACTGGGAAGAGTCATTAAGAAAAATGAAGGCAGGAGGAATTAACATTATTGCCACATATATTTTCTGGAATATTCATGAAGAAGAAGAAGGGATCTTTGACTGGCAGGGAGACAGGGATATCAGGAAGTTTATCGGACTCTGTGCGAAATATGGTCTCAGGGTAATCGTCAGGATTGGACCCTTTTGCCATGGAGAGATAAGGAACGGTGGTCTGCCCGACTGGCTTTTTGCAAGAACTTTCAGCGTCAGATCTAATGATCCTGAATACCTTTCGTACGTTGAGAAATTGTATAATGAGATCGGGCGACAACTAAAAGGATTTTATTTTAAGGACGGAGGACCGGTTATAGGGATACAGCTTGAAAATGAATACCAGCATTCAGCTGCCCCCTGGGCCCTGACATACCCGGGTCAGCCGCATGACTGGACTGTAGCCGAGCGTGACAGGTCCCTCACAAGGGGAGGAGTCTCCATCTCAGATGAAGAAAATCCTTATGCCAACCTTGGGAATGAACATATGAAAGTACTTAAAGCACTTGCTGTAAAAGCAGGAATAATTGTCCCTGTTTATACAGTAACAGGATGGGGAAATGCTGCAATTATTGAAAACGAATCTGTCCCCGTTTCTGCTGCATATCCATATCCTTCATGGAATCCGGAAATAAGCCTTTCAAGTTTTTACCTGTACACTGATCTTCAGAAAAAACCGGACTATTCACCTGTAAGATATAAACCTGAAGATTATCCGTATATAGCTGCGGAGATTGGTGGAGGGATGTGTAATAATTATACCCGTCGTTTGAATATTCCAGCTCAAAGTCTCGATGCACTTATTAACAGGTTTCTTGGAAGCGGATCAAACGGAGTGGGTTATTATATGTTCCATGGCGGTGCCACACCCCAAGGTGAAAAATCTTATTTTACCGATGAAGCTTATGCATACCCAAAGATAAATTATGATTACCAGGCACCTGTCGGCCAATATGGACAGGTTAAGGACTCATTTCACCGGTTAAAGCTGATCCATTACTTTTTGAATTCATTCGGCGACAGGCTGGCTCCTATGTCACTCTATCTGCCTGAGACAAATTCAGGAATCCTTCCTTCTGATTCCTTGACACTCAGATATTCTGTAAGATCAAAAAATGGTTCAGGATTCATTTTCATGAATAATTTCCAGGACTATATGAAGATGAAACCAAAAGGCAATTTCCAGATAATTGTCAACACAGGTGATGAAGAAATTACTATCCCTGAGAAATCAGGATTATATCTGGAAAGTGAAGAAAATCTGATTATTCCTTTTAACCTGGATATAGAAGGAATCAGGATCAACTATTCAACCGCCCAGCTTCTGGAACAGGTCGGACCCGGAACCAGCCCGGGACTTATATTTTTTATCCCGCAGGGAACCAATGCAGAATTTTCCATATCGCGGGAGAATGTAAAAAGAGTTAAGAGTACATCGTGTAAGCCAGAATCAAATAGTTCAAGATGGCTGGTCAGATGTCCGGGAAATTCCGAATTCACTATTGACAGAAAATCCGGAGGCGAAATAAAGATATTGGTAATCAAAAAAGAGACTGCGCTTAAATCATGGCCTGTAAATATAAAAGGTGAAAAATATATGGCTTTTTCTGAGGCTCTTCTTCTCGAGAATGAAGAGGGACTGGAGTTTCTTTCAACCGGTAAAAACATCATTAACCTTTCTATTTATCCGGGATTAAAGGGAACCCCCGCCATAAACAGGGGAACAATAAAACCAATTTCAGGGGAAATATCGGGTATGTCGAAATATGCCATAGAGGTGCCGCAGTATAAATTTGATCTTCAACTTGAAAATTATGGCGAAAGGAAGTTCAGGATATCATATCCCTCAGTTCTTCCCGAAGGCGTAAATGACCTGTTCCTGACGATTAATTATACAGGTGATACAGGGATGTCCTTCATTGACGGAGAACTTGTTGACGATCACTTTTACTACGGGAAGCCCTGGATAATAGGCCTGAAAAAGTTTCTGGATAAAGAACAGAATAAGATGATTTTCTATTTCAGGCCGATGTATAAAAATGCCCCGTATATGATGGACCTTGATAAAAATAGTGTTCCGGATTTTAGCGGAAGCCAGACA
>JAKLFN010000066.1 GCA_022711195.1 Bacteroidota bacterium | reverse complement strand
GGTTATTGATTATCCCTCCCAGGTATTCATCTGACACAAACAATCCGGCACCTCCGTGAAGCTCCGGAAAGAATGAGTCATACGAAAAACTTACCGCATGAAAGTCGAATGTGTTTCCCGGGTATAAATTCCTGTACGACAACCTCAATATGCCGTCGCCTGCTGATCCGCTGACGGCAGGATTCGTGATCATGACTGACTGGTAGTCAGGCACCTCCTGCCCATGGAGCATGTATCCGCACAAAAACGTAAAAAACACTACCCGGCAGCTATATATCAGGCACCTCTTCATTCCTGCAATATCAACGCACACTATCCGTTATTATTTTAAACCTGTTTTTCACAAACACATTCCTATCTTTGCCCGGAAAGATGGCAAGATTTTTTCAAATAGCATTACTGCTGGCATCAACTGTTACCAGGTGCCTTTATTCACAGGTTCCCGGAAGTGAATTCGCATCTTCATCGGTTCTTGCTGACGGCCAATGGTTTAAGATTGCTGTAACAGTCGATGGTATCTATCGCATCGATTTTACCAGGCTCCAGGAAATAGGCCTGGAAAATCCTTCAGAACCAAGGATCTTTGCAAATAATAACGGACAATTATCCTACTATAACGATAATACGGCAAATGACGATCTGCAGAAAGTAGCCATCTACATCGAAAAAGGAAGCGACGGCATCTTCAACAGCGGTGATTATCTTCTTTTCTTCGGACAGGGTACAGGAAGGTGGAAATATGATGGTGAAAATGAAAAATACTTCTATGTAAAACATAATTATTCCGACACTGCTTTTTACTTCCTGACATCCGGCAGAGGCTCCGGATTATTTGTTACATCCTCACCACCACAGGCAGGAACTCCAACATACATATCCTCCTCATCCGATGCTCTTTTCATTCATGAAGCTGATAATGAAAATCTTATTAAATCGGGAAGAGAGTGGTACCAGACTGTTCCATCATCCGGAGGGTTGAATATTAACCCGGGATTCACCGGCTTAATCACTTCCGAAAAAATAAAATACAATATAAGGGCTCTGGCCAGGTCGGCAGTCTATACAATGTTCAGGTTTTATGAGGGTGCAACTCTCCATAAAAGCATACAGGTAAGTAACGTGAATATGTTAAACTACACCGGAACATACGCACAGATAGCTGACTCTTCCGGATCTTTTTATGTTTCATCGTCAACACCTTCTTTTACATTCAGATACTTTAATAACGGAGAGCCAGGATCTTCAGGATGGCTCGACTACATTACACTGCATGCAAGAAAATCAAATAATTTTACCGGCACAACCCTGTTCTGTGCCGACTACAGGTCGGTAAGCCCGGGAAGAATTACCGGGTTTAATATAACAGCATCTTCATCGTCGGTGAAAATATGGGACATTTCATCTGCCGCCTCTCCAAAAGCTGTCACATACGACAGGACCGGTGATAACCTTTCATTTAAAGCATCGACAGACTCACTCAGAAAATTCGTCGTATTTAACGAATCTGGTTTTCTGACCCCAATTTTCAGATCAGGGAATATCTCCAACCAGGATCTTCATTCTTCTCCCGAAGCTGATATGATAATAGTAACACATCCGCTCTTCAGGAAGCATGCAGAGAAACTCGCCGACCTCCACTCACAGAACAGCGGACTCATCTCACTGGTGGTAACACCGGAAGAGATCTATAATGAATTCTCTGGAGGCACACGCGATATAGCAGCCATCAGGAACTTCGCAAGAATGAAATACCTGAAGCAGTTATCATCACAGCATCCTCTGAAATACCTGCTTCTTTTCGGAGACGGATCGGTGGAGAACAGAACTCTGCCTCCCGGAAATCCAAATTTCATTCCTACTTACCAGTCACAGGTTTCGAACGTAATTGTATCATCGTTTACCTCGGATGATTTTTATGGTCTTCTGGAAGATGGCGAAGGTGAGGCTGAAGGGACTGAGGATCTGGGCATTGGCCGTTTGCCGGTGTCAGATACGACTGAGGCAGGAGTAATTATCCGGAAGATTGAAAAATACCTCGATCCCTCAAATAACGGCGATTGGAAGAATGTCATCTGTATCACTGCCGACGATGAAGACGGCAATGCACATGTCGCTGATGCAGAAGGTCTGTCAAGGCTTCTGCAGGACAGTGTTCCTGGTTTCAACCTCGACAAGATCTATCTCGATGCATTCAGGCAGACAACCACTGCCAACGGGCAGTCTTACCCTGAAGTCAACACAGCAATAAACGGACGAATAAACACAGGATGCCTGATATTCAATTATGTGGGCCACGGCAGTGAAACCGGGCTGGCTCACGAAAGAGTGATGAAAACAGATGATATCAGAAGCTGGAACAACGGAAGCAGGCTTCCTCTTTTTATTACTGCCACATGCGAATTCAGCCGTTTTGATGATATCGAGACAAACCTCTTTACACGCGAAAGAAGTGAAAGGACCTCGGCAGGCGAAATGGTACTCCTGAGCGAAAACGGAGGCGCAATTGCGCTTATGTCGACCACAAGGGTCGTTTACTCAGCGCCAAATTATTTCCTGAACAAGAATATTTACGAAACTGCATTTGACAGGGATACCGACGGAAATGCCCTGCGCCTGGGAGATATTATCAGGATAGCTAAAAGAAATTCAGGCAACGGCTCAAACAAACGTAACTTTTCACTCCTCGGCGATCCCGCATTACGGCTTGCATATCCATGGCACGGAAAAGTGGTTACTGATTCTATAAATCAAGTGGCTGCTGATTTACCTGCCGACACGCTTAAAGCCCTTACATATATTACTATATCGGGTCATGTTGAAGACAATGACGGGAATATGATGAACGATTTCAACGGGATAGTAAATCCTCTTGTTTATGAGAAACCCTCAGGTGTCAGAACACTGGCAAATGACGGCGGAATGACAATAAAATTTTCGTTGTACAATAATATAATTTTCAGCGGCAAGACAAAAGCAGTAAATGGCCGGTTCAGGTTCTCATTTATTGTCCCGAGAGACATAGACTATTCATACGGAAAAGGAAAAATAAGCTATTATGCTTTTAACCCTGAACAGGATATGAACGGCCTCTGGTCCGACATAGTTGTAGGGGGATTCGCAAATGCTGATGTGTCAGATACAACAGGACCGGCGATCAGGCTTTTCATGAATGATACCCTTTTCCGCAACGGAGGCATCACCGGCACTAATCCTAGAATGCTTGCCATCATAGAAGATCCGGGAGGCATTAATACGGCTGGATCAGGAATTGGACACGATCTGACAGCTTCGCTAGATAATAATCCGAAGAATTCATTTGTCCTGAACAACTTCTTCGAGAATGATTTCGACAGTTTTATAAAAGGAAGTGTAGCTTTTGATCTTTCTGATCTCTCAAAAGGAAGCCATTCGCTGAAATTAAAAGCATGGGACAATTTTAATAATTCGTCGGAAGAAATTATTCATTTTGTGGTTGAGACCGACGGGAAGTTCTTGTTAACCAATCTGATCAACTACCCAAATCCTGTTAGCGACAATACTAAGATCACTGCCGGCCATAACAGGGCTGATACAGAAATGATGATGGTAATTTCAATCTATGATGCTACAGGAAAGATCATACGACGGATTGAAAAAACCGGATTTTCGACAGGTTACCAGCTGTCGCCTGTTGAATGGGACGGCAATAACAGCAGCGGAACAAGGGTCGCAAAGGGAATCTATCCTTATAATGTTAGTGTCACTACACGGGAAGGAGAAAAGGCCTCTGCCTCAGGAAGAATCATTATATTATAGTTTTACACAATATTTTAGCTGAAAATTTGTTTTATCTTTGCACTTCTCAGATTTACAGGAATGATAATGAAAAAATTGCCTATTTACCTTATCCTGTTTTTGGCTGCCATTGCATTTGCAGGCAACACTTATGGACAGGACAAGTATGATTATAATCCAATCCAGACTGTGGTTCCCTGGCTGACCATTGCACCTGACTCGAGGGCAGGAGCTATTGGCGATGCAGGAGTTGCAACAACGCCTGATATTTACAGTATGCACTGGAATCCGGCCAAGTTTGCATTTATCGATGGAAAATACGGAACTGCAATCTCTTACATCCCATGGCTGAGAGCAATGGTCAACGATATAAATATTGCTTATCTGTCAGGCTATTACCGCTTCGACAAGAAACAGGTACTCAGTGCAAGCCTTATCTATTCTTCGTACGGAAAGATCGACTTTACTGACCAGACCGGGGCTGTTCAGCTGGTGGTAAATCCTAATGAATGGTCAGCCGATGTGGCATATTCAAGACTCTTCTCTGATAACTTCTCGGGAGGCGTTGCCTTCAGATTTATATACTCCAATCTTACTCATGGCTACCAGATAGACGGAGAAGACACAAAACCTGGACTTTCGATTGCCGCCGATATCTCAGGCTATTACCATAAGGAAATCGATATGTTCGGTAAACAGTCTCTTCTGGCTCTTGGCGGAAATATCGCAAACATAGGATCGAAGATGAGTTACACCGAAACATACTCCGATTTTATCCCCATGAACCTTAGGCTTGGAACGGCACTGACACTTGACCTCGACCGCTTCAATAAAATTATGCTCACCATCGACCTTAACAAGCTGCTGGTACCAACACCCGATTCCACACTTACTGAAGACAAAAACATCTCTGTTCCTGAAGCTCTCTTTACATCATTTGCAGATGCTCCCGGCGGCTTTATTGAAGAACTTCATGAAATAACATATTCATACGGAGCCGAATACTGGTACAATAATATTTTTGCCCTCAGAGGAGGCTATTTCCATGAAAACGCCTACAAGGGTAAAAGACAGTATTTCACGGCAGGTGCAGGCTTCAGAATGAGTGGCTTCACCATCGACTTTTCATACCTGATGCCCCTCACCTTAAACCATCCGCTTGCAAGGACACTGAGGTTTTCCCTCTCCTTCGACAGCAGCGCCCTGAGAAAGGTAACACAGGCAGCCCGATGAACTTCAGAACAGGCCAGGGGATCGACTTTCACCGCCTCGAAAAAGGACGTGATCTCTGGCTGGGAGGCATCCTTATCCCTTCAGAAAAAGGTTGTATTGCCCATTCCGACGGCGACGTCCTGCTCCATGCTATCTGCGATGCCCTGCTCGGAGCATCGGCCAGCGGCGACATTGGCTTCCATTTCCCCGATAACAGCGCAGCCTTCAAAAACATCGACAGTAAAATCTTACTCGACAGAACTTTAAGCATCATTAGCGAAAAAGGATTCCTGGTAGTAAACGTCGATAGCACAGTATGCCTTGAAAAACCAAAAATAGCCGGATATATCCCGGAAATGAGGTCAACAATAGCAGCCATCCTCAAAACAACACCAGGGGAGATCTCTATAAAAGCCACTACTGCAGAAAAAATGGGATTTATAGGAAGGGAAGAAGGCGTCGTGGCGATAGCTTCAGTTCTGATCGAAAAGAAATAAGAACTCATAACCTAAGCTCTGAAAGAGCGAATATATGAATAACCCCCGGCGTCAGCCGGTGGTAGAGCAACCAGATGCTTCTTAGCTCTGAAGGAGCGTTATGTGAATATCATGGAAAGTATCGGCTATTCCTGATACGTGTTACAATGTGATATAGATACTTCCAATAACCTGATATTAGCACATGTTTTAAGGTTAATACAACGAGATTTATACTAAGGTAGTAAAAATAATCAACAATTACAAATATTACGCCCTTTCAGGGCTCAGGATCAGTAGTGGTAATTTACCCCCGGCTGGCGCCCGGGGGTTATTCTTCTGACGCCACATCCGTGGCTAAGGAACCTGTCATTATAGGCCCGGCTTATGGATCAGTAAGATGAACTAAAAACATTTTTAAAAGCCGGTCATTCTGTCTTCAATGCACATCACAATAATACTTCCAGTGAAAAACCATTGATACAATAAGGTTTTCTTGATTTCTGGATGTCTTTCACCTAAAACAACAAATATGAATCCAGACCTTCGAAGCAAGAAGTCAGAACTTCTTCATTCTGAGTTCGAATGTTCAAATATTCTTACTTTAAAATATCATTAATTAAATTATCATCCACCAGGTTAGGTAATGTAACTTTCATTCCCGGTGTCCTCTCCATTTCACTCTTAAGTGTAAACATCGCCCCTTCATTTCGTGCCCAGCACCTTCGTGCAATACCGTTATTGACATCCCAGTGAAGCATCATTTTAAGCTTTCGTCCGGTAGCCGGGGAACCATCAAGCACCATTCCGAAGCCACCGTTGATAACCTCGCCCCAGCCAACGCCGCCGCCATTATGAATTGAAACCCATGTTGCCCCGCGGAATGAATCACCAATAACATTCTGAACAGCCATGTCGGCTGTGAACTTCGATCCGTCATAAATATTTGATGTCTCCCGGAAAGGAGAATCAGTACCTGAAACATCATGATGGTCCCTGCCGATAACAACAGGAGCTTTTATTATACCGTCCCTCACTGCTTTATTAAAGGCCGAGGCTATGGCTATCCTTCCCTCAGCGTCGGCGTAAAGGATCCTTGCCTGCGATCCGACTACCAGCCTGTTCCTTCCTGCTTCCCTTATCCAGTGAATATTATCAGTCATCTGTTCTTTGATCCTGGCAGGTGACTTCTTCAGCAGACGCTCCATTACCTTAATTGCAATGGAATCGGTTTTCTCAAGGTCGGAGGGATCATTTGAGCAGCATACCCATCGGAATGGTCCGAAACCATAATCAAAACAGACCGGCCCCATAATATCCTGTACATAGGAGGGGTATCTGAATTCACCATCAGGGTTCAGGATATCTGCACCAGCCCTTGATGCTTCAAGGAGGAAGGCATTCCCGTAGTCGAAAAAATATGTCCCTCTTGCTGTATGCCTGTTGATAGCATCAACCTGCCTTACCAGCGATTTCTTTACATGCTTCCTGAAAAGTTCAGGATCGGCAGCCATCATAGTGTTAGCCTCCTCAAAGGAGAGACCAGCAGGATAATAGCCTCCTGCCCATGGATTATGAAGGGATGTCTGGTCGCTGCCTATATCGATAAAAATATCTTCATCGGCGAACGTTTCCCATACCTCAACAATATTACCATGAAAAGCAATAGAAACTGTCTCTTTTTTCTCCTTAGCTATTCTGACCCTTCTGACAAGATCACCGGCATTCTCAGTCACCTCATCGACCCACCCCTGCTCGTACCTGGTTTTCAGCGCTTTGTAATTAACTTCGGCAATTACCGATATAACTCCTGCGATACTGGCTGCTTTAGGTTGTGCGCCTGACATGCCACCCAACCCTGACGATACAAAAAGTTTTCCTCCACGGGCTCCCTCCCTGCCGGCAGTTTTCCTCACTGCATTCAGAATGGTGATGGTGGTACCGTGAACAATACCCTGAGGACCTATGTACATATATGAACCGGCTGTCATCTGTCCGTACTGTGTTACACCAAGGGCATTGAATCTTTCCAGGTCGTCCCTGGAAGAATAGTTTGGCACCATGATGCCGTTTGACACCACGACCCGCGGGGCATCTTTATGTGAGGGGAAGAGACCCAGGGGATGACCCGAGTACATTACAAGCGTCTGTTCATCAGTCATTTCTGACAGGTATCTCATTGTCAAAAGATATTGTGCCCAGTTCTGGAAAACAGCTCCATTGCCGCCATAGGTGATAAGCTCATGAGGATGTTGTGCAACAGCATTATCGAGGTTGTTGGATATCATCATCATTATTGCGGCTGCATTCCGGGAACGGTATGGATAATCGTCTATAGGCCTGGCTTTTATTTCATATTCAGGTCTGAAACGGTACATATATATCCTTCCGTAATCCTTAAGTTCTTTAGCAAATTCAACTGCGAGCACCTTATGAAACTCTCCCGGAAAATACCTTAACGCATTCCTTACAGCCAGTTTTTTCTCATCTTTTGTAAGGATATCCTTTCTCCTGGGGGCATGATTGATACTGTTGTCGAAAGGCCGTGGGTGCGGCAGCGCTGAAGGTATACCCTGCATTATCAATCGTCTGAATATGTCAGTTGTCATGAAAAAGCTCTTTTATGTAAAGTTAAATAAAAAAGCCGGTCACTGGTGGCCGGCCTTAATATGAGTTCTTCAATTTCAGATCTTTCCTTCCTTAATAATTTCATCATCGACAAGAATACGCCCGCAGTACTCACATACGATGATTTTCTTTCTCGATTTGATATCGAGCTGGCGCTGTGGAGGTATCTGGTTAAAGCATCCTCCGCAAGCATCACGCTGAACAGGTACAACAGCCAGGCCATTCCTTGCATTAGACCGTATACGCTTGTAGGCTGTGAGAAGCCTCTCTTCGATAAGGTTCTGAACCTTTTCAAGTTTTTTGTAAAGGCCTTCCTCCTCTTTCTGGGTGTCGGATATTATCTCATCGAGTTCTGCCTTTTTCGTTTCCAGGTCAGCTTTTCTTTCGTCGAGAGTGCCCTCCGACTCCTTTAATAATATCTTCTTTTCTTCAATCTGTGCGGTAAATTCCCTGATCTTCTTATTATAAAGCTCGATCTCAAGGTTCTGATATTCAATCTCCTTCGACAATGAATCAAATTCCCTGTTGTTCCTCACATTTTTTTGCTGCTCTTCATATTTTTTAATGAGGGTTTCAGAATCTGTGATTTCCTGGTGCTTCTTTTGTACATTCTTATCGAGAGCCGATACCTCTTCCTTCAGGTTATTCAGTCTTGTTTCAAGTCCTGCAATATCATCTTCGAGGTCCTGCACCTCCAGGGGAAGCTCCCCGCGAAGCGTCTTGATCTTGTCAATCTCTGAATCAACAAGCTGAAGATTATACAATGCACGCAACCTGTCCTCAACAGGTATCTCAGCTTCGTGTGATTTATTCTTTTCCATCTTATAAAAAGTTTATCGGATTCGTATTTACGTCTGAAAACCGGAGTGCAAATGTAGGGAATTTTTTGATAATTAGATCGTATAGAATCTCAGGAGAGTATTTTTCACTCTCAAAGTGTCCTATATCAGCAAGCAAGATATTGCTTCCTGAATCAAGAAAGCTGTGGTACCTGATATCTCCTGTCACATATACATCTGATCCTGAAGCTATTGCATCTCCTATCAGCTGACCTCCGGCTCCACCGCAAAGTGCCACCTTTCTGATCTTACGGCCCCTGAGCCTCGAATATCTGATATGCGCAGGATTAAAAACGTTCTTCAGCATCTCAAGGAATTCCATTTCTCCTGCCTCAACGGCTAGTTCACCGGTACATCCCAATCCTGCCATATAATTATCATTATCAAGCATATAAAAGTCGAAGGCAGGTTCCTCATAAGGATGTGCCTCATAAAGTGCCTTCAATACCCTGCTTTTTAAATGTGAATAAAGGATTGTTTCAAACCTCACCTCCTGCTCCTGGTGATCCTTTCCTTTCTCCCCGGCAAAAGGATCAGTACCTTCTCCGGCCCTGAATATTCCGGTACCGGGAACAGAAAAACCACACCTGTCATAATTTCCGATGACACCGGCTCCTGCTTCAAAGAGAGCACTGGTAACCTTTTCAAAATGCTTTACAGGGATGAAGGTCACAAGTTTCATGAGCTTGTTCTGAAGCGGCACGAGAACCCTGATATTTTCGAGTTTCAGCTTCTCAGCCATCTTCATGCTTACACCTCCATTTACAGCATCGAGGTTGGTATGTGCCGAGTATATCGCAATGTCCTGCCTGACTGCCTTCAGTATTATCCTTTCTGCTGCCGTTTTTCCTGTTAATTGCTTCAGACCACCGAAAATAACAGGATGGTGCGATATTATCACATCGCAACCGTTGTAACCAGCCTCATCCAGCACATCCTCGGTGACATCGAGAGTAAGAAGCGCTGAGCTGATCTCTTTATCCGGTGAGCCGGTCTGTAGCCCGGAATTATCATAACTCTCCTGGAATGAAAGAGGTATGACTCTATCGAGAAATATTGTCAGTTCCCTGAGTTTCATATACTATCCCTTAAGTCGAGCAGCAAAGTCCTGATCTTCTGAAGCGATTCACCGACCTCGTATTTATAATCTGTTTCTTCCCATTTACCAGTCAGCCTTTTCTTTGCTCCCGGAAGTGTCATTCCCTCCTCCTTCAGGAGGTGATGTATGATCTTCAGGTTTTTCAGGTCGGAAGGTGAGAACATCCTGTTACCCTTTTTGTTCTTCATTGGCTTCAGTATGTCGAACTCATTCTCCCAGTATCGTACCGTAGATACAGGTACATCGAGCATTGTGGCTACCTCTCCTATTGTATAGTAGAGCTTCTCGACT
>JAKLFN010000065.1 GCA_022711195.1 Bacteroidota bacterium | reverse complement strand
AGGATCAATTCCTGCCGCTGATGCCATTATATCGATCTGAACTTCCCGTGCAAAGGTGTTTGAATTATTATTTGGAGCACGCCACGGGCCAGTGCCGAAGGGGTGTACCTGAAAAGCCGCCCTGTTCTCACTATAGCTCATGGTCCTGAAATCGGGAACATCATATATAACTTCAGATCCCCTTGTGCCCGCAAACCATACATGGTAATCCCAGAAAGATATTTTTCCGGAATCATCGATTCCTGAGCTTACCCTGATAACATTTGCGGTATGAAAAGTGTCATAGAAGAACTCCTCCTCACGTGTCCACATGAGCATCACAGGCTTACCTGTCAGTTTCGCAAGCTTTGCTGCTTCGACGCCCTGCTGATATGCAGCTTTGCCTCCAAAGCCCCCTCCGAGGAACGGAGTTCTGACACGTACGGTCTCCCTTGTCATCTTAAGTTCGTTTACAATTGCATCCTGAAGGCCGAAAGGAGATTGCGTGGAGGCCCACACATTCATCTTGCCGTCGACAAGATGTGCCAGGGCAGTATGTGTCTCAATGGCGGCATGGGCTACATAAGGATCGTGATATTCTGATTCGAAGACCTTTGCTGATCGTTTTCGTCCTTCACCAATGTTTCCGCCTTCCCTGACAACAGAGCTTCTCGACTCTGCTTTAACCATCCATTCATAGACATTTTTGTCATTAACAGGAAGCTCTTTGAACGAGAATTCTGCCTTAATCCTGACAACGGCCTCATCGACCCTGTCTTTATTTTCACCGACAACAGCAACAAAGTCTCCATCCCTGACAACCTGTACGCCGGGATTTTTTTCTGCTCCTGATACGTCGACAGATGTCATCCTGGCTCCGTGTGAAGGCGGGCGAAGTATACGTGCGAATACCATCCCCGGGATTTTGAGGTCGCCGGTATATTTAGCCCTGCCGGTGACTTTATCGATGGCATCGACTCTCTTGTGAGGCGTTCCAACGATTGTAAAGCCTGAAAAAATTTCTGCTGCAGGTTTTACATCAAGATATTTCTCAAGTTTTTTGCCTTTTGCCAGCTGTGCATAAGTGACAGATGCATTAACATTGTTCCTGTCGGAAATAAGCCCGTCTTTAACAACGAGATCGGTTGCGGGCACGCCAAGCTGTGCTGATGCCATTTCAATAAGAACCGCTTTTGCTTCAGCTGCCGCAGCTCTCATTGCCGGCCCGAAAGTCTGTGTCGACTGCGAACCCCAGGTACCTGCATCATAGGGACAAAGTTCAGTATCGCCCATCACCATTTTGACTTTCTCGAAGGGAATATCGAGCTCGTCAGCCATCATCATTGCCAGCCCTGTAATTATCCCCTGGCCCATTTCAATTTTCCCGGTGTAGCATGTGACCATCCCGTCTTCAGCGATATGCAGAAATGCATTATAGTCTTTGGTAAGAGTTCTTCTCTGTTGCTGCGGCATTGCCAGAAGACCTGCCGGATCCCACGGCTGGAAGAAAAGAATGATCCCGCCTCCGAGAAGCTTTATAAAGCTTCTCCTTTTCATTCCGGGGCTGTTCTCAGCCACAGATGTTTTTGCCTGATTATCTGATTTTTTCATGGTCATTTCCCTCCTTTCATTTTCCCCGATGCATCCAAAACAGCATCAATTATCCGTACATGAGCTGTACATCTGCACAGGTTCTCATCGAGTGCCTCAATTATTTCATCCTTCGTGGGAGAAGGATTTTTCTTCAGGAAACTGACAGTCGTCAGGATCATTCCCGGTGTGCAGAATCCGCACTGAAGGGCTTCATGGTCAACAAAAGCCTGCTGAACGGGATGAAGCTTTCCGTTCTTTTCCAAGCCTTCAATTGTTGTGACTTTTTTACCTGCAATATCGCTCACTGGTACAGAGCATGAACGTACCGGTTCATCATCGACCAGCACAGTGCAGGCTCCGCAGAAACCTGTTCCACAGCCCCATTTGGTGCCGGTAAGCCCCAGCTCATTCCTCAGTACCCAAATCAGCGTATTTGCAGGGTCGGTCTGCAGCTCTTTCTTTTTCCCGTTAAGCTTAAAACGAATTGTTTCTTCCATAACTTATCTGTTTTTTAGTTCTTTGTGGTAATCTTCCGGTGTGTCGATATCAACGAGAATATCATTCGTCCCGGTATCGACCTCAAGCACATCGGCAGGATGTTTCCCGGGAAGCTCCCTGAGTCCCTCCTCGGGTCTGAGGCACATAATATCTTCGTGATATTCACTGCTGATCAGAATGGGATGTCCTCTTTTCGATCCTGAAACCGGTATTACAATACCTTTATTACTCTTCCTGAATGCATCAATCAGAAGGTCGGTAACTTCCGGCTTGATGAATGGCTGGTCGCCGGGAAATACCAGGGCTGCCTCATAACTGCTCGGTAGAAACCTGAATCCGCATTTTACCGATGAGAGCATGCCATCACGATAATTGCTGTTAACACAGTATCTTACAGGCCAGTTTGAAATAACTTTTATGATTTCATCACTTCCTGAACCCAGCACTACAACAGTATCATCCACCTGGGAATTAATCGTGTTTTCAATAACCTGCTCGATTATTGTTGATCCCCTGAACGGAAGCAGCATCTTAGGTAGCCTCATCCGCTTCGACTCCCCTGCAGCAAGTATTATGGCCCAGATCTGACTCATCTAATTTAAGAACTACTGTCTCTATCTTCCTCTTTTATCTTTTATCTTTTATCTTTTATCTTTTATCTTTTATCTTTTATCTTTATTCTTAACCTGTATAAGCTCTGCCACAATGCTTATTGCTATCTCCCCGACGGTTTTTGAATTTATTTCCAGGCCGACCGGTGAATGAATTCTGGCCCATTCCTCTTCAGTGGCCCATTTGTTTTTCAGGAATTCTGCCTTCATCCGTGCTACCTTCATCCTGCTCCCGATCATTCCCACATAGGCAGCTCCTGACCGTATTGCCGGCTTAAGAGCTTCAGCATCATTACTATGTCCGCGTGTCACAATTACAATATATGTACCTTTCCCTGCATTGATCTCAGAGATCGCTGTACCGATATTCTTCACGATTATCCTGTCTGCAAATGGAAGGTTTGATGCGTTGGCATAATCCTTCCTGTCGTCAATCACAGTGACTTCAAAGCCTGCAAAACTGCCAATCTCGGAAAGCGCTTTGCCAACATGACCGGCTCCTGCAATGACCAGCCTTGGCCTCGGTGATATCTTTTCGAGAAAACATACCGGAGAAGGTTCTTCACCGGCGATTGAGACCCTGACACTTTCAAATTTATTCTGCTCGCCGGAGCTGATCATCAGCATAGCCTCAGGCACTATTTCATCAAGTATTTCCTGTGGCAGTTCAGGAATTTTCTTTTCAGTCATCCAGTACCTGTTGACCAGCACCTGTCCGGCATTAAAATCCGTAACCATGGTAATAAGAATGCCTGTCTCACGATTTGCGACTGATTTCATCATGTCGCCGAAAACACTCCTGTGAATAAGCGGATTTGCGTTAATAAGTATTTCTATCGTGCCTCCGCAGATAGCTTCTTTTTTGTCAGATATCTCGTTGTCGAGATCAAAGCTTACCAGGCATGATTTTCCAGTCTCCGAGCAAAGTATCGAGGCTTCCCTGGCCTTTTCCTCGACGATACCTCCGCCAACTGTTCCGGCAATCAGAACACCTTTTTCAAAGATTGCGGAACTACCCGGTTTCTGTGGTGTCGACCCGGAAGTTGCGGTAACAGTTGCCAGGCAGAGCTCTTTTGAATTTCCATTGATCTCAAGCAATTTTATATAAATATCAGCCATGGTCTGAGCTCCACTTTTTCGTTCTAAACAAATATATGAAAAACGGTGAATTATCATAATTTTACATGATAATGACAATCCGGCAATAAATAAAACCGCAATATGAAAAGCCTGACAATAAGAAACATTACCTGCCTGGCGGTAATGGTACTGGTTTCTGCTGCCTGCAATGGACCAGTCAGCCGGCAGGAGAGCACGGAAGCACACGAATGGCTTCTGGAAATGACTATAACACAATTGCAGCAGGGATATCGCGACGGTAAGTTTTCAGTTGCTGATGTGACATCAGCTTATCTCGACAGGATCAATTCAATAGACCGTAATGGTCCATCACTTAATTCGATAATTTCGATAAATCCCGATGCTATAAAAATTGCCGAGGAACTCGACAGGGAAATATCTGAAGGCAGGATAAGAGGAGCTCTTCACGGTGTACCTGTGATATTGAAAGACAACATAGACACTAAAGACAAAATGCCTACAACAGCAGGGGCCACGGCGCTGAGGAGTTCCTTTGCGGCCAGGGACAGTTATATCGCCTCTAAGCTCAGGGAGGCCGGAGCGGTGATTATTGCAAAAGCCAATCTCAGCGAATGGGCAAATTTCAGGGCATATACTTCGTCGAGCGGATGGAGCGGCGTAGGTGGTCAGACAAAGAATCCATATGTTCTCGACAGAAATCCCTGCGGCTCCAGCTCCGGTTCAGGTGTAGCTGCATCTGCCAACCTCTGTATGGCTGCAATAGGCACCGAAACCGATGGATCAATCGTTTGTCCTTCAAATAATTGCGGGCTGGCAGGTATTAAGCCGACGGTGGGTTTGTTAAGCCGTACCGGGATAATTCCTATTTCGTGGACACAGGATACACCCGGACCGATGTGCCGAACCGTCGAAGATGCTGCAATCGTCCTGGGTGCCATGACAGGCATTGATCCCGGGGACCTCAAGACATCAGCGTCGGAAGGGAAGTTCCTGACAGATTATTCAGTATTTCTGAAGAAAGAGGGCCTCAGCGGAAAAAGGATCGGAAGGGTAATAAACTCAGGCGGATTCAACGACAAAGTCGATTCGCTGATGGAAAGAGCAATAAAGAACATGGTTTCCCAGGGTGCCGTGATCGTGGATGTGGAGGCCCCTCCACAGAGTGAATATAGTGATGCGGAGCTCCAGGTCCTTCTTTACGAATTCAAGGACGGGCTGAATAAATATTTCGCAGCCCTGGGCGGCGATGTTCCGGTTAAAACGCTCAGCGACCTTATTGAATTCAACAAAAAGGATATCATCGAACTTAAATATTTCGACCAGAAGATACTTATTGATGCCGAGAAGAAGGGCGATCTCACTTCGCCGGAATATCTTTCAGCCCTTGAGAAATGCCGTAAAGCAACAAGGGAAGAAGGAATCGACAAGATGATGGACACTCATAAGCTCGATGCCATCATACTGCCGACAGGATCGCCTGCCTGGAAGACAGACCTTCTGAATGGAGATCATTATACAGGAGGGAGTTCTTCGCTGGCAGCGATCGCTGGATACCCCTCTATCACTGTACCGATGGGATTCATCGAAAACATGCCTGTGGGCATCAGCTTTGTTGGCAGAGCCTGGAGTGAACCGGTATTAATAGAGGTTGCCTACTCTTTCGAGCAGGCAACCAGATATCGTAAAGCTCCTGAATATCTTGTAACAGACTAAACTACATCAGGAACAACAAAAGGCTTGCGGGCCGGACGTGTGAGATATTTATCAGCTTCCTTGTCTTTTACAAATTTCTCTGTAGCAGGATTGAAGTAAAGGGTACGTCCTGTGCGGTAAGCTATGTTACCCAGGTGAGCAAGTCCTGATGCCAGATGCGCTGTTTCAACAGGTGCATTAAGGATTGATTTATCATGGGCCCTGACAGCTTTGATAAAGTTGGCATAATGATCTCCGCCCTCACGCTTTGACGGTCCAGGTTTCTTATTCCTGCCGAGGAATGATTCATACCTGTCGTAATTGTAGACAACCAGGTAGCCTTCGCTTCCATAGAATATATTTCCTACGTCAACTCCGTTTTCCTGGTTCGTTATCCATGGGCGCACTTCGAATTCAATGATCTTCTTCTCCTTAGGATAATAATATGTTGTGGCCAGCAGTTCAGGTGTTTCCTTGGCATCGTCGAAGAGGAATTTACCTCCGCCTGCAGTTATCACTTCGGGCAGTCCGACATTGAGTCCCCACATGCAAAGGTCGGTTTCATGGATACCCTGGTTTCCGACGTCGCCGTTACCATAGTTCCACTGCCAGTGCCAGTTATAATGTACCCAGTCTTCGGAATAAGGCAGCATTTCTGCCGGCCCTGTCCAGAGGTCATAATCAAGGCCCTGGGGTATTGTACCCGGACCTTTCCTGCCTATATCGCCTCTCCAGCGGAAGACAAGGCCGCGGGCCATATATACATTTCCTATAAGTCCGCTCCTGAGGTGTTGTATGGCTTCCTGCACTGCCACTGAGCTGCGAAGCTGGACACCATGCTGAACAATACGGTCATATTTTGCTGCAGCCTCGACCATCTTTCTTCCTTCATATATATTATGTGCACCCGGCTTCTCAACATATACATCCTTGCCTGCCTGACATGCCCATATTGTTGCCAGAGCATGCCAGTGATTCGGTGTTGCAACACTTACTGCATCGATAGATTTGTCTTCAAAAACTCTCCTGAGATCCTGCTGCTGGATAACTTTCTTTCCATATTTCTTTTCGAACTCATCGGCACGTTTGCCAAGGATATTCAGGTCGGGATCGCAGAGACAGACCACCTCTGCATCAGGTTGCTGCATAAATCCGGCGATGTGGCTTGTTCCACGGCCATTGACGCCAAGAACCGCAACTCTCACTTTATCGGCCGAGCCAAAAACGTTTGCCGGAATAATTGTCGGCATGGAGAGCAGTGCAGCTGCACCTGCAGACTTTTTGATGAAGTCTCTTCTTGTTTCTTTGCTTTTTTCTTTCATAGGTTTTATCTGGTTAAGATTACACTTCAGAATCACGAAGTAAGATATAAAATTATTCATCGTGTTGCACCCAACTAAAGTTACCTGTGATGCAATTAAGTTTTTTTAACTGAAGGAATAGGTTTTTGAGCTGACCCTGATATAGACCGGAATTAATATCTTTGGCTCCATAATTAATTAATAATAAAGAATTTTCAACCTCCAGAAATGGATTCCGTAAAAAGAGACCACAGGGTCATGGTCTGGTTTTTCGCGGGAGCGGAAGCCAGGGACGACAAGTACAATGTTTTCACAGGTTCATTTATAAAAATGATGCGTGAGATAATGGGCGAGAATTTCGCATTAATTAAGGGAGTCTCTTATAAAACGAACATGAGGAATGTTGCGTGGGCATTGAATAATTCGCAGAAGCCGGAATCGAGGCCTGAGCAGAGCCATATCATCTCAAATTCTTTCAGGCAGCTACTTTCAAACGGATATACACCTGATACACAACTTATTATGGTTGCTTCCAGCAGCGGAACCGTTGCGGCCGCACAGACTGCATGTTACCTGGCTGAAAAAAACAGGGAAAAGCTGGTTTTCAAAAAACCTTTTCATCTTGCCCTGGGGGCAAGCATGGTGTCGACAGGTTCGCGACTGTACAGGCAGCTGGCTTCATATCAGAAAAAGGGATATATCGGCAATCTGGTACATGATGAACTGCAGGATGAAGGTGACAGTTCCAATGGAGTTGGAAGCACAACAAGGTTTTATGCCTGGATGAACGCCCTGGGACTTATAATGCCCTGGTTTTCCTGGAAGCACAGCGGCCCCTCGTTTCTGAACACACACCCCGAAAAGGGTCATCTGCACCGCCGGAGGTCAAAGACAGTTAAGAAAGCTCTTGATTTTATTAATGTTTTGCTTGTCGATAAAAATCTTGCCGGCGATTTCTACAAAGAGAGAGCCCTGGAGGTGATCAGGAGAGACGTCATTAAAAGCTGACAAAAATCCTTCCTTATTTTATCATCATGTCGAGCAGCTCCTCGTCACCCAGATAAGCAACCAGGTTATCATTTTTTTTCAGCGGACCTACGCCGGAAGGAGTGCCGGTGAATATAAGGTCGCCGGTCTTAAGCGTAAAAAATTGCGAGACATAAGCCACGATCTCACTGATGCTGAATATCATATCGGAAGTGTTTCCCTTCTGCACAATATTTCCGTTGATCTCCAGGCGGAAGTCGAGGTTGTTTATGTCGGCCACGGAGTCTGCGGCGACAAATTTCCCCAGGGGAGCCGATCCGTCAAAACATTTTGAGAGTTCCCAGGGGAGACCAGCAGCTGAATTCCTGTTCTGAATATCGCGTGCCGTAATATCGATACCAACAGTCAGCTCATCAAAATAACGATGTGCATATTTTGGGCTTATTCCTTTGCCAAGCTTGCTGATCTTTACGACCACCTCAACTTCATAATGGATCATTGATGAAAACCCCGGAAGAAAAAACGGTTTATTGTTTTTAACAATTGAAGAGTCGGGTTTGAGAAAGACAACCGGTTCTGCAGGCAGCGGCCTTCCCAGCTCCATGGCATGCTTCCGGTAGTTCAGTCCGATACAGATAATCTTCATGATTAATAATCAATTGCCGAAAGTCCTCAGTTTGATCTCAGTAAGAACTTTCTTGGTATAGAGAGGAAAGTCTCCGTTCATCATCCATGAATAATATGAAGGTTCTTCTTTCAGGACTGCTTCAACCTTTTTTCCCTTATGCTTACCGAAATTGAAGATTTCATTTCCGTTTTCATCGAATATGATCCTCCCGGCAAAATCGGCGTTATTATTAAATGAGCTGAGTCCTGATAATTTCTCGATATCGTTTTCAAGGTCATTATACCTGTCGAGCTGCGATTTCAGGACTTCATAGGTAGCATCGGTGTCGGCCTCTGCAGTATGTGCGTTTTTCAGTTCTTTCCCGCAATAAAACTGGTATGCAGCCGAAAGGGTTCTCTGTTCCTTTTTGTGGAAGATGACCTGTACATCGACATATCGTCTTTTCCTGAAGTTAAAATCGGTGTTTGTGCGAAGGAACTCTTCGGCCAGTACCGGAATGTCGAATTTAATTGCGTTAAAGCCGGCAAGGTCACATCCTTCAAGAAATGATGCAAGGTTCTTTGCTATCTCCCCGAATACAGGGGCTTTAGCAACATCAGCATCCGTTATGCCATGCAGTGCAGTAACTTTTGGCGGAATAGGCATTTCGGGATTGACAAGAGTATTAAGTCTCTGTTCGGTACCATCGGGGTTTATCTTCAGGAAAGATATTTCCACGATACGATCAGTCGAAACATTAAGACCTGTCGTTTCGAGGTCGAGAAAGACAATAGGACGTTTAAGCTTTAGTTCCAATATCAGGCATTTATCATCATGGGCATCAGCAGCATGAGCAGATCCTCAGCCTCATTTTCTGATTCTGCAGGCAGGAAAAGCCCTGCTCTTGTAGGATCGGCGAGTTCTACCATAACATCCTGTGAAGCAATATTTGAAAGTATTTCGAGAAGGAAGACCGATTTGAAACCGATCTCGATCTCTTCGCCCTCATACTGGCATTTTATTCTTTCGTATGCTGAAATTGAGAAGTCTATATCCTGTGCCGACACAGTAATCTGGTTTCCCTTTAGCTGAAGTTTCACAAGGTTGCTTGCCTGGTTTGAGAATACTGAAACCCTTTTCAGCGTGTTATAGAATTCCACCCTGTCAACTGTGATCTTGCGGGGATTATTTTTTGGAATTACTGAGTTGTAATTAGGATAGTTGCCTTCAACAAGACGGCACACCACCTTATAGTCGTTAAGGTTGAAGAAAGCATTTTTATCGTCAAATTCAACTTTGAATGGTCCCTCTTCCCTGGGAAGGATATTTCTCAGCAGTGAAGCCGGTTTTTTGGGCAGGATAAATGATGCATTGTCGTCGGCATGTGCATCGCTGCGCTGGTACCTGACGAGCTTATGTGCATCTGAAGCCACAAATGTAATTTTATCGGTTGAAGCCTCAATGAATATACCTCCCATCACCGGCCGCAGTTCGTCGTCGGCAGTAGCAAAAAGGGTTTTATTGATACCTGCCAGCATAATGTCGGCATTGATGGTGAAAGAGAATTTCTTATCTTTCTTAATTGCCGGAAGAGCAGGAAAATCGACCCCGTTCTGTCCCACCACATTGAATTTACCATTTTCGGAGCTGATAACAACAGCCATCGTTTCGAGGTTAATATCGAACGTGAGGGGTTGTGCCGAGAACTCCTTGAGAGTGTCGAGAAGTATCCGTGCAGGTAGTGCGATCATACCATCGCCCTGGGTATTTTCAAGTTTCATCCTGGTTATCAGCGTCGATTCGAGGTCAGATGCTGTTATTTCAAGATCATTTCCGCTCAGGTTAAACAGGAAATTGTCAAGGATCGGAAGTGTATTCTTAGAGCTGATTACCCTGCTTATGGCCTGCAGATGACCAAGGAGCTCGGTGCTGGAGACTACAAATTTCATATTGTCGGTGGTTTTAGTTGAATTCTTAGTTAATTACATTATCTATACAATTCATTTTTAACAAATTGAGCGGATATTTCCGGCCAATTCGTGAATATCA
>JAKLFN010000064.1 GCA_022711195.1 Bacteroidota bacterium | reverse complement strand
GTCGGAGAGATATTAAACGCTCTCAGGAAGAACAATCTCGAGGATAATACTCTGGTTATTTTTACGAGTGACAACGGCCCCTGGCTTAATTTCGGGGATCATGCCGGTACGACAGGCGGTCTTCGGGAAGGAAAAGGTACGAGCTGGGAGGGAGGCCAGCGTGTTCCGTGTATTATGAGGTGGCCCGGAGTGATCCCTGAAGGTGAGATATGTAATAAACTTGCCTGCGCAATGGATATTCTCCCAACGCTGGCTGAAATAACAGGAGCACCCCTTCCCGTTAAAAAAATTGATGGTATAAGTATCCTGCCCCTCATGAAGGGAGACAAAAATTCAACTCCCCGCAGGGAATTTTATTATTATTACCAGGTCAACAGCCTTGAAGCTGTACAGAAAGATTACTGGAAGCTGGTACTACCACACAACGGAAGGACATACAGAGGAAATGAACCGGGTAAAGGAGGGTGGCCCGGAGCAACAGGAACTGAAAAAATTGAAGCTGTCCAGCTTTACGACCTGAGACGCGATCCGGGTGAATGGTATGATGTCGCTGAAGCTTATCCCGACAAAGTAAAAGAACTTGAAGCACTTGCGGAAAAAGCACGTGAGGACCTCGGAGATGATCTTACTAAAGCTCCGGGGACTAACAGGCGTAAAGCAGGATCTGTAAAGTGATAAATATATTTTTTTGGTTTTAAATCAATTACACAGAGGGCCACAGAGTCCCGTCCCGATAGCTATCGGGAGCTATCGGGATCACAGAGTCACACAGAGGGCGGATCTCTGTGGAACTCTGTGTAAGCTCTGTGTAGCTCTGTGTTATAAAAAAATTTAAAATGATCTTTATCAGACAATTACTTGGAATGAGTGCAGCTGCACTCTTATGTGCAAATGCTGCCGGCCAGAAACCTGAGAAACGGCCAAATATTCTCTGGATCTCAACTGAGGACATGAGCCCGCACCTGGGCTGCTATGGCGACGATGCTGCCCGGACACCGAATATTGATAAACTGGCATCCCAGGGGATCCGGTATACAAATGTTTTCACAACAGCTGCAATAAGCGCCCCGTGCAGAGCCGGCATTATTACCGGAATGTACCAGACTTCAATAGGCTGTATGCATATGAGGACAACATCATACAGGCGTTCTGCTGATAATCCAATACAGTTCACCGCAGTCCCTCCACATTATGTCAAAACATTTACCGAGTATATGCGGACTGCAGGTTATTATTGCACAAATAATGCTAAAACCGATTATCAGTTCGCCGGCAATAATGTACCTGCAAGCATCTGGGACGAATGTAACAATAAAGCTCACTATAAAAACCGGCCGGATAAAAGCCAGCCGTTCTTTGCAGTATTTAACTGGACAGGAACACATGAAAGCCAGAACTGGAATATCTCAAATGTAAAAACAGATCTGAAGAAAATAAAAGTCCCGCCATATTTCCCCGATAATGAGATCATCAGAAAGAATCTGGCCAAAATGTACGATAATATTGCCAGGCTCGATTCGGTGGTTGGAGCTCTGCTTACCGAACTTGAAAGAGAAGGGGAACTTAATAATACAATTATCTTCTTCTGGGGTGATCATGGTGACGGCTTACCCAGAGCAAAAAGATGGCTTTATGATTCCGGACTGAACATTCCGCTTATAATTAAATGGCCGGACAGGTCAAATGCCGGAACAACTGACGACCGGCTCATCAGCTCCATAGATTTCGGACCAACAGTACTTTCCCTTGCTGGAATTCCTGTTCCGGCACATATGCAGGGCATTCCTTTCCTCGGAGCACAGCAAGGCGAACCGCGTGATGCCGTCTTTGCAGCACGTGATAGGGTAGATGAATCTTATGACATGATAAGATCTGTACGGACACAGGACTATCTCTACATAAGGAATTATTATCCGAATGAACCATTTCCGATATGGGTCCCATATCTCAGCAATATGCCCATTTATAAGGAGATGTTAAGGCTTGATGCCGAAGGAAGGCTTACCGGACCCCAAAAAGACTGGATGGCATATTCGCGTCCCCCGGAGGAGCTTTACGATGTGAAGGCAGATCCTTTCCAGATCAATAATCTGATCAACGACCCGGGGCTTAAATCAGTGCTGGCAAATCTCAGGAAGCGTCATGATCAATGGACCCTTGAAACTGGTGATCTCGGACACATGAACGAAAACGAGATGATCGAACAGATGTGGCCAGGATTGAAACAACCTGTAACAGATATCCCATATTTTATAATCAACTCACCCGAAGACCGTACCTCAAAAAATTACCGTACAGGCGGGACCTATTCATCACCTATGACCCTTGGTTTCTATTGCCCGACACATGGTGCATCAATAGTTTATACCTTCGAAGAGAAAGAAAATCCCCGGTGGCTGCTATTTTCAGGTCCTTTACATCTGAAACCCGGAAATTATAATATCCGCACCAAAGCAGTGCGCTACGGTTACAAAGACAGTGAAGAGCTGAAAGGAAATTTTATTATTAACTAATCCGGCTAACTATTCTGCGTTTAAATTTTTCAAAATTCTCTTTGCCAACGGTTCTTTGATTTCGTTGTGTCGGGGGACAGCTTCTGTTGATCCATTCTTTGGATTAATCCAAAGTGAATGCGAAGCTCCTTCACGTTTCAGATAACAACCTGCAATTCTCAATTTCCTTTCCAGGTCTCTTCTCTTCATCCGATTATCACCTTTTCCTGGATAGCATCGTCAGGCAACCCTCGAAGAATATCAGCCTTGCGATCCTCTAAAATCAGTTCTATAGCCTCACGTAAATTTATTTTGGCTTCCTCTATTGACTCACCCTGTCCATTAGCACCTGGAACTTCAGGACATATTGACCAAAATCCCCCCTCTGGTGCCTTTTCTATAATAGCTGTGAACTCTGCTTTCATAATAAATTCCTCTTTCTTCAGATTAAACCGAACATATATTCTGCTTCTAATATCGGCATTGAATGTAAAATTACGCATATTAGAAAGAATTGTAATAATAAAACCAAAGAATAATATAATATTACAAGGCAATTCGAATGTGATATGATAATTTTATATATCCGACTTAAATAGTATGGCTCATATAGGCTTAATAAAATTCCTCAATTATGAAAAGAATATTTACTCTGATCCTCCTGATGCTAAGCATACATCTCACTAATGCCCAGCCTTATAAATTCAATACTATTTTATATGGCGCTGCCTATTATCACGAATACATGCCTTATGACAGGCTCGAAGAAGATGTTCAGATGATGCAGGAAGCCGGACTGAGTGTTGTTCGCGTCGGGGAATCGACCTGGAGCCTTTTTGAACCACAGGAAGGAAAATTTGAATTTGCGTGGATGGACAGGATCATTGACCGTTTGCATAAGGCCGGAATAAAAGTGATACTTGGAACTCCGACATATTCGATACCGGCATGGATGGCTCTCAAACATCCTGAACTTTTTGTTGAAAGGCTTAACGGCACAAAGAGCAGTTACGGAATAAGGCAGAATTTCGATATAACCAATCCAACCTACCTGTTTTACAGTGAACGGATCATCAGAAAACTGATGGAACATTATGCAAAACACCCTGCAATAATCGGTTTCCAGGTCGACAACGAAACAGGCACTTACGGCGCTGCTAATTATGATTATTTCAGAGGATTTGTCGATTATCTTAAAAATAAATACAGGACAACCGATACCCTGAATAAACTCTGGGGATTGAATTACTGGGGGATGACTCTCAACGACTGGGATGAATTTCCTCCGAGACAGAATATGACAAATCCTTCTTACAAGCTCGAATGGGATATGTACGGGCAAAAGGTTGTTGCCGACTACCTCACCTGGCAGGCTGAAATTGTTTCAGAATACAAAAGACCTGATCAATTCATCACCCATTGTTTTATGCCGTCGCTTACCACTCTCGATCAGCTGGCTGCCTCTCGCAAGCTTGATATGCCATCACTGAACATTTATCATGGGAGCCAGAATAATGCAAGGGGAGAAGATGTTATGTGGGCTGACGACTTCTACAGGAGTGTGAAAAAAAATAATCATCTTGTTACTGAGACTAATGCACAGACGACAGGATGGGATCCCAGAGGACAATACCCTCCGTTTGACGGTCAGGCAAGGCTCTTCGTTTATTCACATCTGGCCGGTGGTGCAAATATGGTCGAATACTGGCACTGGCATTCAATACACTACGGACAGGAAACATACTGGAAAGGTGTAATTGGTCATGATCTCGAACCCAACAGATTTTATGCGGAGTTCAGCAAGACTGCCCAGGAATTGCAAAAGATCGGTCCAAAACTTGTTAACCTGAAGATAAAAAACAGGGCAGCAATACTTTACAGCAGAGCATCCGATTTTGGACTAAGTTATATGCCCATAAAGGACGGAAATGCATATATGGAAGTGCTCCGGCAGATGCACAGGGCTGCTTTCAGACAGAACATAGGAGTTGATTTTGTTCTTGCAGAAAATGCTGATTTCACGGGATACGACCTGTTATTCGTCCCACCTCTTTATGTAGCCAGTGACGAATTGCTGCAGAAGATCTCGGACTTTGTAAAAAATGGCGGACATGTTATAATGTCGGTAAAAAGCGGCTTCTGTGATGAAAACAATGTTGTCCGGCATGTAAGAGCGCCCGGCCCATTACGTGAGGCGTGCGGATTCTGGTATCAGGAATTTTCAAGCGCTTCAATAATCCCCCTGAAAGATGATCCGTTTAAAGCAGGACAGAATAATAATGTAAAGACCTGGATTGAATTCATTGTACCTGAAACAGCTAAACCACTTGCGTTTTATGATGATCCTTTCTTTGGAAAATATCCAGCCATTACTGAAAACCAGTTTGGCAAAGGAAGTCTTATCTATGAGGGTTGCCTTGTGTCTGATGAAATTCAGTCTGCCATTTTAACCCGTAAAGCTGTTGAAACAGGGTTGACAGACAAAGAGAATCGTATCGTTTACCCGATAGTCATCAGGTACGGAACAAACGACCAGGGTAAGACCATACGGTATTACCTCAATTATTCCGGCAAAAATGCATCGGTCGTATATAACAGTTCAAAAGGGATCAGCCTCTTTTCAAATACCTCCATAAAGAAAGGAGATAAAATTATGATCGATCCCTGGGGCGTGGTAATCGTGGAGGAGTAGACATCACCTGTTTCGATAAAAGTTCTATTCTGTTTTAATAGAATTTGCCGGATTCATAACAGAGGCCTGATAAGCTTTATATCCTATAGTCAGAAATGTAATGACCAGGGTAAGTAAAGCTGCAAGTATTATGAGTATCACGCCGATATTGGTCCTGTAAACATAATTTTCCAGCCAGTTGCTCATTATATAATATGCAAGCGGAACTGCAATCACAATTGCTATGGCTATCAGGATAAGGAAATCTTTCGAGATAAGCCTGACAATTATACTTTCGTTTGCCCCGAAAACTTTTCTGATCCCTATTTCCCTGGTCCTCTGTTCTACCATATATGAGGCAAGTCCGAATAATCCCAGACAAGCAATAAGAATTGCAAGAATTGTGAAAAGTGTAAATATAAAGCCACGCTTTTCATCAGCCTCAAACTGCTCATTCAGACTTTCTTTAAGAAAGGTATATGAAAAAGGCTGATCGGGATAAACATCCTTCCATTTAGTCTCAATAAAAGCAATCGTCTTTTCAACGTTCTTTTCATTAAGCCTGATGTAAATAATATTATTTCTTTCACGGTAGGCAAGAAGAAGAGATTCAATTTCATTGTACATTCCCGTCTGGTGATAATCAGCCATTACTCCCACAACTCTTGCACGGAGCTGGCTGCCATCACCCAGGTCTATTTTCTTATCTATCGCATCACTCCATCCCATACGGTTGACAAATGTCTCGTTAACAACAACCGCCGTAAGAGTATCTGATGGCATATCTTTCTGGAAATCCCGCCCTTTTACAATTTTTATCCTGAGGGTTTCAACAAAATCATGGTCAACAACTGTGAAGTTAATTCCCTTCTGAACCATACCCTGATCGGTTTCCACACCAAACAGCAGCTTGGCTGATCCTACACCCATCGGGGTACTTGTAGATGTAACATAACTTATGTCCTCATTTTCCAGCAGAATTTGTTTAAGTACCGGATATTTCTGAACCATATTCTGGTTTAGTTCCAGAGAAATCACATTCCCGGGATCAAATCCCTGGTCCATGGTTTTAAGATAATTCAGCTGCCTGAAAACTACCATGGTACAAATGATCATCAAAACTGATATTGCAAACTGAATGACTACAAGTATCTTCCGGAAAAGACTGCCGGCAGTACCCTGGGTTATCTCACCTTTTAATACTGTGGTGGGACTGAATTTCGAAAGGAAAAAGGCCGGGTAACTTCCTCCGATAAATCCGACAATCATTATGATCCCGATTGCTGTCAGCATTACGACAGGGCTGTAAAGTATACCTGGAGTGAAAGATTTGCCGGCAATAAGATTGAATTTCGGTAAAATAATAATGAACAATATAATTGCGATAACCAGTGAAATAATTGTAAGAACAACAGATTCGGAGAGGAACTGGGCAATTAATATTCCCCTTCGGGAACCGACAACCTTTCGCAATCCCACCTCACGTGCCCTGCCTGCAGATCTTGCTGTGGCAAGGTTCATATAGTTCATGGCTGCAATGAGGATGAGAAACAATGCAACAATACCAAAGATATATACATATGTAATACTGCCTGTCGGTTCGGGTTCACCTGCATTTGTGGAATAGAGATGTATTCTGGTAATTGGTTCAAGGATATATTCAACTGTTATATGTACAGGTTCAAATATTGTTTTCATATGGGCATCATACATTCCCTGCATCTTTGTTTCAAATGCCTTAACATCAAAATCGCGGGGAAGAAGGAGATAGGTAAATACTCCGAAATTACCCCAGGTGCCAAGCTGCTTTGGCAGATTGTTTCTTGCCGTCACACCTTCAAACCTGAAATGGGAATTGAATGGTACATCTGCAATAACACCGGTTACTTCAAAGGTCGTAGTACCGGTTGTAATAGTTTTACCAACAGGATCATTTTCACCGAAATATCTCGCTGCAGCGGTTTCCGTAAGAACTATCTTGCCGGGATCTTTTACAGCTGACCGTACCTCACCCTTTATAACTTTATATGTAAAAATGTCAAACAATGTCGAATCGACATAGTAAAAGTCTTCTTCGATATACTCTTTATCCTCAAATTTATAAAGCCCCCTGTTCATAGGTATGAACCTTACGAAAGACTGAACTTCGGGATAGTCCTGAACAACCTGCGGCCCCATGGGGATCTGCGCAACAGTCCATGTAAACTGGTCATCGGGTTCTGTGATTTTCGATGACACGCGATAAATTCTGTCAGCATTTTCATGGTACCTGTCGTAGCTTAATTCATCTGATACATATATAATAAGCAGCAGGGCACTCAGGATACCCAGGGTCAGTCCCAGTATATTTAAAAGACTATAACCGATATGTTTACGGATGTGTCTCAAGGCAGTTTTAAGCAGATTTTTTATCATGTTCTTCTGTTTAGGAGGATATAACTCTAAATTTATGACTATTTCAATAGTTAATCTATATGCTTTATAAACATTAACAGTATATTAACAATACAATGTTTATCTTTTTTTGGATACTTCCGGATTTCTGTACATTATAAAGACGAATAATTTTCAGAAATGCAACAATGGAAAGAATTATTCGTCCTTATGAAAACTTACAAACCGGTACATGATTAAGAATTTTTTCGGAATTGCCTTCAGGAATTTATTGAAGAACAAGAGCTTTGCTTTTATCAACATTTTTGGACTGGCAATAGGGCTCGCAGCTTCATTATTGATCCTTCTCTGGGTTCAGGATGAGTTGAGTTATGACAAATTCAACACTAATTATGAAAACATATACAGGATAGAGGAGGATCAGTTCTATTCGGGCGAAAGATATCATGTGACTGTAACACCCCAGCCGAGCGGGCCTGTCTGGAAAGAAAAGATCCCTGAGATCCGTTTTCAGACGCGGATTAACAGAATGCCACGGCTGCTCTTCCGGCAGGAAGAAAAAGTATTTTTCGAATCATCAATTGTTGCTGCCGACTCCGGAATTTTCAAAATATTTACTCTACCATTCATTTCCGGTGATCCGGAAACTGCACTCCGCCACCCTCAGTCAATGGTTCTGACTGAGAAACTTGCAAAAAAATATTTCGGAGATGACAATCCGATAGGCAGAACACTAAATATTGAAAATAAACTTCAGTTCACTGTAACAGGAGTAATTCAGGACCTGCCACGGAACTCCATGTTCAACTTTGAGGGTATTTTTCCATATTCTTTTCTTTATCAGATCGGGGCAGCCGATAATCAGTGGGGCAATAATTCAATCCTTACCTTCGCCCTGATTGAAAAAGGTTCAGATATTAATTCAATCAATAAAAAACTGACTGATGTCGTTCTGGAATTTCTTCCTGAAACAACAACCAAATACCTTCTTTTTCCTCTTCCCGATATTCATCTGCATTCCCAGTTCGGATTTGAAATAAGTAATGGTCCCGTCATTGTGGTTTATATCTTTATACTGATTGCTGTTTTTGTTCTTCTTATTGCCTGCATCAATTTTATCAACCTTTCTACAGCCAAAGCATCAGGAAGAACCAAAGAGATCGGAATAAAAAAGGTCTCAGGTGCAGATCAGCAAACAATGATCATCCAGTTTATGCTTGAATCTGCTTTTCTTGTCATAATTGCTCTGATAATTTCAATTTTACTGGTTGGCCTAGCCCTTCCTTTATTTAATAATATCTCAGGAAAGAGCTTTATTCTGAAAGACCTGCTTAGCGCCAGGTTTATTATAAGCGTGGCCGGGATCGGATTTATTGCCGGAATTATATCAGGTATCTATCCGGCAATCTGGCTCTCCTCATTCAATCCGGTAGTAATATTAAAAGGAGAACCGGTATCAGGAGGAAAAGGTCATGGGAGATTACGACAGATTCTTGTGGTTGTCCAGTTTACACTTTCAATTTTAATAGCAATTGCAGCAGTTTTTATGTACATGCAGTTGAAGCATTTGCAGAACATAGACCTTGGATTCGATAAGGAAAATCTTATATGCATCCCGATGATCAATGATATGAAGCCAAAATATTACCCGCTCAGGAGTGAGCTTCAGAAAGAAGTATTAATTGAAGGGATCACGGCAGCAAGAAGCAATCCGGTAAGGATAGGAAGTAATTCCGGTGGAGCTACCTGGCAGGGCAAAGATCCTGAAAAACATGTTCTTATAGGTACAAACGCTGTTGATTATGATTATCTCGAAACAATGAAAATGGAACTCAGATCGGGAAGAGGATTTTCACGTGAATATTCAGCCGATATGGCAAAAGATACCACCGGCAATTTTCTGGTGAACGAAGAAGTGGCAAAAATGATGGGAGTGGATGATCCGGTGGGCATGAATTTCAGATTTATGGGACTGAATGGCAGAATAATAGGAGTTTTAAAGAATTTTCATTTCAAAGGCGCGAATCAACCTATAGAACCTGTTGCATTTGCACTTACCGATCCCAACTATCTTAATTTTATTCTTATCAGGCTTTCGCCAGATAATTTACCGGCTGCACTTAAAACAGTTGAAAGTGTATGGGGAAGGATAATTCCCGAATACCCCTTTGATTATTTCTTTATAGATGAGGACTATAATAATATTTTCAGAGGACAGATCCGTCTCACCAGATTGTTAAAATACTTCACAATACTTGCTGTGATTATCGCCTGCCTGGGACTATACGGACTGTCTGCATATTCGGCGGAAAGAAGAACCAATGAGATCGGGATAAGAAAAGTGATGGGCGCCGGGAATGTAACAATCCAGTATATAATGATTAAAGAGTTTCTGATACTTGTTGGGATCTCCCTTTTAATTGCAGTTCCGGCCGGCTGGATAATTGTCGGAAACCTCCTGAAGCAATTTGCCAGCAGGATAGATTTACAGATCATCGTATTCTTATTAATTGCTGTATGTGCACTGATCATTGCATTAATAACAGTCAGTTTTCAGGCATTCATTGCATCAAGAATTAATCCTTCAGAAGCACTAAAAATAGAATAAAAGGCTCAGCGGCTCAACGGCGCAAAGGTTCAAGGGCAACAGATAAAAAGACTGAAATACTATAAGACATTAATAAATCAAAATATGCTTGCCAATCTGCTCAAACACAGCTTAAGGTCGTTCAAAAGACAACGATCCTACATATTAATTAATATTTTCGGCCTGTCAATAGGTATCGCATGCAGTCTGCTGATTGCTTTATTCGTTTTAAATGAAGCAAGTTATGATAGATATAACGTAAAGAAAGACAGGATTTACCGTCTTGTCCTCAATGGCAAGATAGGCGGACAGGAAATTATCGGAGCTTATACCTGTGCAGCCATCGGGCCGACAATGCTCA
>JAKLFN010000063.1 GCA_022711195.1 Bacteroidota bacterium | reverse complement strand
AAAGGTGTTAATGCCGTTGATCCTGCAAAATATGGTATAGCTGCCGGGAAGAAGTCAAAAAATGAACCAGGGATGAGCTTCCTTCTGACCCATGAATATAAGCCGTTTAAGAAGCTGGCCATCACCAACCGGCTCCAGCTCTTTACCAATTATATCAATAATCCCCAGAATATCGATATCGACTGGGAAATGATTCTTACTGCCAACCTTAACTGGTTTACGGATGTAAGGCTGAATACACACCTGATTTTCGACGATGATACGAAATCACCAGTCGATCCTGAGTTTCCAAAGGGAAAAAAGACAGCCAGAGTTCAGTTTAAGGAGCTTCTGGGATTCTCGTTTGTATTCAGGTTTTAGCCCCCCTTCAGGGGGGATGGGGGGTAAGGTCACAACGCCTTCTGGTAGATTCTGAATTTCTTCACTACCTGGCAGCCGACTCTTTCATATTCGGCTCGCATTTTAAGATTATCCTCCAGAACGAGGTGACTATCAAGTATTTCCATTTTTTGTCTGATAGCCGATTCAAGTATTTTCACCCCCATGAGAACATCTATACCTTTACCCCTGTATTCCTTCTTCACTCCGCCAAGCATCATCATAAGTTTCCTGGTCCTTTTCATTTCGTTCAACACTTTAATGAAGCCAAAAGGTAATACTCTTCCTTTGCAGGCGAGTATTCCAGGGCTTGGATCAGGGATACCAACGGCAAACCCAATCAGCTGATTATCTGCTTCAACCACTTTAATAAACCGCGGATCGAGAATCATCAGGTAACGATTTACGAATTCAACTTTCTCTTTATCGGTAAGAGGTACAAAACCGTAAATCTCCATAAAAGTCTGATTCATAAGTTCAAGAGCAGGGATAATTACTTTTTTCAGCTCTTTCTTTGTCTCAAATTCCCTAATCTTGTATCCTTCAGCCTTTTCAACCCTCGAAAGCACTTTTTTATATATTTCGGGCAGTGATTCCGGCATTTTACCAAGATAATTAACAAGGTCAACCTTCTTGGCATATCCTTCTGTTTCGATAAGCTCAGCCATGTAAAGGGAGTTGCTGGCAGAGGTCATAATCATCGGATAATCAAATCCTTCTATCTGGAAGCCCTGAGGATCTTTGTCTGAAAAGCCCAACGGTCCAACGAGCCCTGTCATCCCTTTGCTTTTTGCCCAGCTCTCAACAGCCGAAATAAGGGCATGGAAGACTTCCCTGTCGTTATAGCATTCCATAAAGCAGAACCGCCCGTGATATTCCTTATGGATCTCGTTATAACGGTTGTTGACAATTCCCATTATCCTTCCCACGGGTTTGCTTTCCCTGTATGCCAGCAGGAGTATGGCATCAGCATATTTATACGATTTATTCTTCTTCTTGTTGAAGAGAAGCCTCTCATCCATATATATCGGAGGAAGCCATTCAGGATCATTACTGTGCACCTGCTCGGGAAGATAGATGAACTCCCGGATTTGCTTTGAAGTTGTTGCCTCCTTTATTATTACTTCTTTCATATTAACTGTTTCTGTACCCGGAACAATTTACTGCAAAATACATATATTATTATTATCTGACCACAAGATCGAGAATTACGAAAAAGGAAAAAATAATGCTGGCAATTCCGTTTGTGGTTCCAAAAGCCAGGTTGATCCTGCTCAGGTCATCATGTTTCACAATCGTGTGCTGGTAAACCAGGAGACCGGTAAAGACTGCAGCGCCGGTCCAGAACAGGATCCCTCCATTTCCCAGTATTCCGGCAACTATGACCATCACAAAAGTGACCGCATGTACTGCCCCCGAAATGATGAAAGCTTTTTTTCTGCCAAGAGAGGAGGGAAGTGAATAGAGCTTATTTGTTCTGTCAAACTCATCGTCCTGGAGCGAATATATGATATCGAAGCCACTGACCCAGGTAACGACAATGAGTGAATAGATTACCGGGAGAAGTGCAAATTCACCTGTAACAGAAATATATGCACCTGTCGGAGCAAGGCTTAATCCAAGGCCAAGAATAAAATGACATAGTGAAGTAAATCGTTTGGTGAGGCTGTAACCCAGGATTATGATGAGGGCTGCCGGCGACAAAAATAATGTCAGCCTGTTTATGAATCCTGCAGCAACCATAAAAAGGACGGAATTCACTACGATGAAAATTATTGCGGCTTTTTTGCTGATGATGCCTGCCGGTATTTCCCTTGTTCTGGTTCGCGGATTCAGCGAGTCATAATACCTGTCGGCCAGCCTGTTGAATCCCATGGCCGCATTTCTTGCCAGCACCATGCAGAGTACTACAAGAAGAAGAATCCTCAGGCTGAAGTCATGATCAGTGAGTGTGGTTGCAAGGCTGAATCCGATCAGGGCGAAGGGCATGGCAAAGACAGTATGGCTGAACTTTACCATCGACATATAGTTTTTCAACCGTTCAGCAATGGCTCTCATACTTCAAGTGTCTTCCTGTAAAGCTCGTAACTTTCATCATCATAGGCCACGAAGATCACTTTCTCGGGCAGGGAACTATTCAAAAGAAAGCGTTTGGTTTCATTAACAGCAATTACTGCGGCAAGGTCTTTTGGGAAGCCATATACGCCTGTTGATATACCCGGGAATGCGATTGTCTTTATCTTATTCGCCCTGGCAAGTTTCAGGCTCGCCTGGTAGCAGGAGGCCAGGGTTGCTGTTTCGTCGCGGTAGCCGCCATACCATACAGGACCGACAGTGTGAATAACATATTTCGCCGCGAGGTTGTGTCCTGAAGTAATCTTTGCTTCTCCTGCCCGGCATCCGCCCAGCGACTCACATTCGGCAAGAAGTCCCGGGCCTGCAGCCCTGTGAATAGCGCCGTCGACTCCGCCGCCGCCAAGAAGAGAGGAGTTTGCTGCATTAACGATGGCATCGGCATCTATTGCCGTGATGTCTCCTTTTACAACCTCAAGCCTCTTTTTCTTCATCATCTGATCCTGGCATCCAGTTCTTTCTCGAAGATGCTGACAAGGTTAGTCATCACCTTCTCAATGTTCTTGTCGGTCAAGGTACGCTGGTCATCCCTTAGGATAAAGCTTACTGCATATGATTTTTTATTATCGCCCAGGGAATCACTTTCGTAAACATCAAACAGGTCGACCGATTTCAGAATATGCTTCTCGGCTTTCAGGGCAAGATCCCTTATCTGGCTGAACCTTATATTCCTGTCGATCAGCAGTGCAAGATCGCGTCTGACCCATGGATATTTAGGCAGTTCATGGAAGGAAATTTTATGTTCCCTGATTGACGACATCAGCATATCCCATTCGATGTGGGCATAGAAAACATCCTGCTCAATACCGAACATAGTCAAATATTCCCTCGTTAATTTTCCTGCTTCAGCAAGAATCTTATTACCTGATGACCATGTAACCGAATCGGAGAAGTATTTCCGGATGCTTTCACCCTTGCGAAGATTGTCATAATCGATTCCAAGGCGCGACATAACCATCTCTACTGTCGATTTGATATTAAAGAAAGACGTCGGTCCGGTACTGCTGTTCCACCGTTTATAACCTGTCTTCCCGGAAAGGAAAATATCAAGTGATTTGCTTTCGGTGAAATCTTTTACCTCCGGGGTTTTCTTTTCATGATTCAGCCTGAAGTAACAGTTCCCGAATTCAAAAAGCCTGAGATCGGGATTCTGCCTGTTAATGTTCCAGGCGACCGAGCTCAGCCCGCCATATAACAGTGACTGCCGCATGGCATTCAGATCGGAACTGAGCGGATTTGCCAGAAGAACTGTCTTTTCATTGTCGAAGTCGCCCTTCTCATAAAAGGCTGAAGGATTGAGTGAGTTGCACATTATTTCTGAGAAGCCGTTGGCGACGAGCATATCTGAAATAATATTGACAACCTTCTCCCTGTCGGGTTTTTCGATAGTGTAAAGAGTGGAGTTTATATGTTCCCCTGTTTCAATATTATTATAGCCAAAGATCCTCAGGATCTCTTCAATTACGTCGGCCTCTCTCTGAACATCAACACGGTATGAAGGGATCTCCAGAGTAAGCCTGTCGCCTGTCTCGCTGAGTATTTTTATTTCCAGCAGGCCGAGTATCTTTTTAATCAGAGCGGGTTCAATAGTTTTGCCTATCAGCCTTTTTATCGAAGAATATGTGGCTTCAACAGTTTTCCTGGCGATCTTTATGGGATAGATATCCACAATCTCTGAAGAGACAGATCCGCCGGCAACTTCTTTTATCAGCAGTGCTGCTCTTTTAAGCGCCCATGGAGTTATTTCCCGATCAGCGCCTCTCTCGAACCTGAATGAAGCATCAGTGTTCAGACTGTGTCTTCTTGCCGTTTTCCTGATCGAAACAGGATTAAAATATGCGCTCTCAAGAAAAACACTCCTGGTTGAATCTGTAACACCCGATTTTATTCCTCCGAAAACACCTGCAATACACATGCCCTCATTTGCATTGCAGATCATAAGGTCTTTTGAGGAGAGGCTTCTCACGACGCCGTCGAGGGTAGTGAATTTTGTTCCATCGGGAAGGTTCCTGATTATTACTTTCCTGCCATCGATCGTGTCAGCGTCGAAGGCATGAAGAGGCTGACCTGTCTCGTGCTGTACAAAATTTGTGACGTCTACAATATTATTTATTGGATTGAGACCTATTGACCTGAGTCTTGTCTTCAGCCATGCAGGTGATTCACCGACCTTTATACCGCTGATTGTCAGACCTGTATATCGCGGGCAGGCTGTTTGGTTCTCAATTATAACATCGAACTTGTTTTCATTGTTGTCCGTCTTAAAGCTTTCAACTGACGGTCGCGTAAGCTTTTTTTCAGAGCCTTCATTGATGGTGAGGTAAGCTGCGAGGTCCCTTGCCACCCCGTAATGAGATCCGCTGTCGATCCGGTTGGGAGTGAGGCCTATCTCGAATACAGTATCTTTGGTAATACCGAAATAATCCGATGCCGGTGTCCCCGGTACCGCATCCTTATCGAGAACCATTATGCCTTCGTGGTGTGTGCCCAGACCAAGTTCATCCTCAGCACATATCATCCCTTCAGAGAGCTCGCCGCGGATCTTTGTCTTTTTTATCTCAAGGCTCCCGGCGCCTTTATATACTGTTGCGCCAACCATTGCAACAGGTACTTTTTGTCCGGCAGCCACATTAGGTGCACCACAAACAATATGAAGAGGCTCGGATCCGCCCACGTTCACTGTCGTGACTGAAAGCTTGTCGGCATCAGGATGTCTCTGGCATGTCAGCACTTCGCCGATGATTATACCTTTTAGTCCTCCTTTCACAGAGTCCCATTCCTCCATTGCTTCCACTTCAAGACCAATACCAGTAAGAATATGTGAGAGCCTGGCCGGTTCAATATCGATATCAAGGTAATCCCTGATCCAGTTATAAGAGATCTTCATCTTTAATTTTAATGAGAAAGCACAAATATAAAGTATTTTATTTAACAGATTATTCAACGAAGGTCAGCAATGGTGCACCCTGTTAGTCGTTCTGTACCTGCACCGGTGAGTTGAAAAAAGTTTATCCATCTTACCCTTAAATACCTATATTTGCAATCAAACATTAATATATGGTTATTGAAAAAAATGACAGGCTGATTCTCCTTACCAACGACGACGGACTCTATGCTGCAGGTCTGAAGACACTGCATGAGGTGATGGAAGAGTTCGGAAAAGTTGTTCTGGTCTCAACCATGGAAAGTCAGTCGGGAATGTCGCAGGCGCTGACAGTCAAAACACCTCTCAGGGTAAAGCTTCTCGATGAGACAGAAAAACACAGGATATATGCATGCAACGGAACGCCGACAGATAGTGTGAAGCTGGCTGTAAACCAGCTGCTCGAGAGGATGCCTGACCTGGTAATATCGGGTATCAATCACGGGGCAAATGCCTCTGTAAGCGTTCTTTATTCCGGCACCATGGCCGCCGCACTCGAAGGATGCCTGTATGGAATTACCTCAGCAGGGTTTTCGCTGAACAGCTTCTCGCCGGCAGCCGACTTCTCGGTATGCAGGGATTATATCCGGATAGTAATGAAAAGACTGACAGAGAAGCCTCTTCCGCGAGGTATCTGCCTTAATGTAAATATACCTGCCGTTGAACCGGAGAAGATTAAAGGGATAAAAATATGCAGGCAGTCAAGAGGCAACTGGAAAGAAGAGTTCGAAAAGCGGAAAGACCCTATGGGAAAAACCTATTACTGGCTAACAGGCAGGTTCAACAATCATGAACCTGAAGCACAGGATACTGATGAATGGGCACTTGCAAACAATTTTGTATCCGTTGTTCCCGTTTCTGTCGATATGACAGCTCACTCGTTCATCGATGAGCTTAAAAAAGAGTTCAGCCTATGAAAGTCGCAGAAAAATATGACAGGGTTGCGACAGGCCTGATATCGGGATTATTGCTTCCACTTATTGTTGCCGTTTTTGTCTTTGTTTTTTCGAAGGGTGATCCTTCACCCGGTGAGTGGATCAAGAGAGTCTCTGCGGCAGGAGTAGAGACACATATAATAAGTCTCTGCGTGTTTCCCAATGTTCTGATCTTCCTTCTTTTTAATCATTTCGATATGCTCCGGGCTTCCCGGGGCGTACTGGGAATTACGATAGCCTGGGCTTTAGTTGTTTTTCTGGTTAAGTTGTTTTAATGAAATATTTCCTTATTGCCGGAGAACAATCCGGTGACCTTCATGGTTCAAACCTGATAAGGGAGCTTATCAGAACCGACAAGGCTGCAGAAGTAGTTTGCTGGGGCGGCGACCTGATGGCCGATGCCGGGGCAAAGGTGCTGAAGCATTATCGCGAAACAGCCTTTATGGGATTTACCCTGGTGCTTAAAAACCTGAAGACTATATTCCGGAATCTTGCCCTCTGTAAGCAGCAGATCGCTCAGTTCAACCCCGATGTGGTGATACTTATTGACTACCCCGGATTTAACCTGAGAATTGCTGAATATGCTACAAATTCAGGATTCAGGGTATTCTACTATATCTCTCCTAAATTCTGGGCATGGAACGAGGCCAGGGTTAAGAAGGTGAAAAAGTATGTCGACAGAATGTTTATCATTTTTCCCTTTGAAACAGGTTTTTATTCAAAGTATAATATCCCCGTGAGGTATGACGGGAATCCGCTTGTTGATGAAATCGAAAAAATGAAATCCTCAATGCCCTCCTGTGAAGATATCAGGAAGGAGCTTGACCTTGGTGATAAACCTGTTATAGCACTTCTCGCAGGAAGCAGAAAGCATGAGGTTAAGTATATTCTCCCACAGATGAAAAAAGTGGTGAAGCATTTCCCGGAGTACCAGTTTGTGCTTGCAGGAGTAAGGAACATGCCTGATGATCTTTATACAAAAGTGCTTGGTGACGCCCCCGTGAAAGTGATAAAGGAAAAAACGTATGAGATCATAAAGATCTCCGAAGCCGCCATAATCAAATCCGGCACCTCAACGCTCGAAACTGCACTGCTGGGCATACCACAGGTAGTCTGTTATAAGACTGATTTCTTCTCCATGCTGATAGGCCTTATTGTAATAAAAGTTAAATATATCTCGCTGGTAAACCTGATAATGAACAGAGAGGTGGTAAAAGAAATCATAGGTTATGATGTTAATGAAAAGAACCTGGTAAGGGAACTGAAGGATATCCTTCCCGGGGGTGCCATCCGCGAAAAGATGCTGACGGAGTACAGGACCCTCAGCGACATACTTGGGCCGGCCGGGGCATCTTCCAGGATAGCACAGCAGATGGTTTCAGAAATCAGTACGCCACTTAGAATGAATTGATGCGCAAATTGTTCTATCCATCCTTCTTCAGAATATTCCTGGCGGCAATCACGCTATCTGTAATTCCTGCGGGAGAAATGTTTTCGCAGGTCGATATAAGGTTATTTGCCGATAAGACACCGGAATCAGCTGTTTTCACTGTCGTATCCGGAGAATTTGAGGTGAAGGATTTTTCAGGAAATATATGGCTGATAAAAGCAGGGACTCCCGTAGTTGTCTCAAAATTCAGGGAGAGGCTGGCAGTTAAGGTGATGTATGACAATGCTATAGCCTGCGATTCGGTACTATTCACAGGAATAACGGGAAAGGACCTCTTCTACCTGAGGATCATGGGACAGAATGTTCCAAGGAACATCTATAGCGGCAGTCTGAAATGCATTCCGGATATGACAACCCTTGTAATGATAAACACATGCGATATTGAGTCATATGTTGCCGGAGTCGTAAAAGCTGAAGGCGGATCAGGCAAGCACCCTGAGTTTTACAGGACACAATCTGTCATTGCCCGGACATATATGTTCAGATATCTTGGAAAGCATGCTGCGGATCACTTTAATCTTTGCGACAATACACATTGCCAGGTCTACAGGGGAGTGACTACTGATTCTGCAATTATCAGGGCGGCACTCGATACCAGGGGTGAAGTAATTTTCGGTCCCGATTCGCTGCCGGTAATAGCTGCCTTCCATTCAAATTGCGGTGGCGAAACGGCTGCTTCTGAGGATGTATGGCTCACACCGCAGCCATATCTTCGCAGGGTTACCGATCCGCATTGCTCTTCGGGACGTAACGCCGTATGGCAGGTCACAAAAAGCCTTCAGGAATGGAAGAGCTACCTCGGGAAGGCAGGATTTACAGGCGATGATGCATTGTTAAATTATTCACAGTTAAAGCGTTCTGAGGATTATGCCGTAGGAGATATCAGGATCCCTTTCCGCCAGGTGAGGAGCGACTTTAATCTGAGGTCGACATTTTTCTCAGTATCAGTGAAAGGTGATTCTGTGCTGTTAATGGGAAGGGGTTACGGCCATGGCGTTGGCTTATGCCAGGAAGGGGCCATGGTTATGGCAGCCAAAGGATTCAACTACAGGCAGATCATTGGCTTTTATTATACAGGGGTCACTGTAAGGACAATTCCCTGACAAGCCGCTGTGAATATTTTTTTCACTTCCTCTCTTAAGGAGGGAAGGCGGCGCGATTAAAAATGATTATTTTTGCCAATCATCTTAAGTTATGCTTGCAATTTTCCGTAAAGAGATCAGAGGTTTCTTCAATACGCTGACAGGATATATCGTGATCATTGTCTTTTTATTGGTCAACTCCCTGTTTATGTGGGTGTTCCCCGGAGAGCTGAACATTATTGACAACGGTTATGCAGGACTCGATACGCTCTTTTTCCTTTCACCCTGGGTCTTCCTCTTCCTGGTACCGGCGGTAACAATGAGGATGATCGCTGAAGAAAAGCGCCTCGGCACTATTGAGCTTCTCTATTCCAAACCTGTGACTGAAAGGGAAATAGTATGGGGGAAATATCTCGCCTCTGTCGTCCTGGTTATTTTCTCACTGATCCCATGCCTGGTCTTCTTTGCATCGGTTTATACACTGGGAGAGACACCCGGCAACCTCGATAAAGGCGGAACACTGGGGGCATTCACAGGCCTTTTCTTCCTTGCTGCAATATATGCATCAGCAGGTATCTTTGCATCATCACTCACCGACAACCAGGTTATTGCTTTCATAATAGCCGTTCTTATTTGCTTCATCCTCTTCATGGGATTTGATTCTTTTGCATATCTGCCGGGACTGAAAAAGCTTGATGAGTTTCTTATCAGGCTGGGGATAAATGAACATTATAAATCTATCAGCCGTGGTGTGATCGACATACGCGACATTACCTATTTTATTGCAGTGTCGCTGATCTTTAATGAGGCGACCAGGCTTGTCCTGCTGTCGAGAAAATGGCGCAAAAGAAGCTGAGAATGGAAGGAAGGACCAACATAAAGCTCAGGTACTGGATCCGGTTTTTAACGTCGGCTGCAATCATAATTGTCATTTCACTTATCGCAGGATCAATTAAGCTGAGGCTTGACCTCACAGAAGATAAGAGATATACACTCTCAGAGCCTACACGTGAAATTCTAGAAGCAATTGAAAAAGACGTTTTTGTAGAAGTCTACCTCGACGGCGAGATGCCAATACCCCTTAAAAGACTTAGAAGGTCGGTGGAAGAGATGCTCGAGGAGTTCCGGATCGTTTCAAATAATCATATCGACTACGATTTCATAAATCCGGCAGGTGCGGGAAATGCACAGCAGCGACAGGCACAGTATGAAGCTCTCATCAGTAAAGGCCTCAGTCCTGTAAACATAATGGCCGGCGATGATGAAGGCGGTTCGAGCCAGAAAATGATCTTCCCGGGCATGATCTTCAACTATGAGGGACAGGAGATCCCGCTCGATATTCTGAAAAACAACCAGTCGGCTTCATACGAGCAGAACATCCTTCATTCTGTTGAAGCCCTTGAATATGAGATGATCCAGACCATTGCAACCATTACATCTGATTCTGTCTACAGGGTCGCATTTATCGAAGGTCATGGTGAATACTCAGAACTCGAGGTGGCTGATATAACTCGTAGCCTGGCAAGATATTTCACTATCGACAGGGGCGCCATAGAAGGAAGGCACGGAATCCTCGACAAATATTCAGCGATAATAGTCGCCGGTCCGGTTAACGGATTTTCAGAAACAGATAAGCTGATCATTGATCAGTATATAATGAACGGAGGTAAGGTATTATGGGTCTATGAAGAAGTTGCTGTAAATACAGATTCCCTTGTTTACGGCGAGACCATTGGAATTTATACGCCTCTTAATATCGAAGATCAG
>JAKLFN010000062.1 GCA_022711195.1 Bacteroidota bacterium | reverse complement strand
CAAAGCTGATAATCTTCGATGAACCATTCACCGGATTCGACCCGGTAAATGCCAATACTATCAAGAATGAAATACTCTTCCTCAGGGAGAGAGGAGCAACAATAATCTTCTCCACTCATAATATGTCGTCGGTCGAAGAGCTGTGCGATAACATTACCCTGATCAACAAAGGCAAAACAATACTCGAGGGCGGAGTCGATGAGATCCGCAGTAAATGGGCCGGAAGCGAATATAACCTCGTCTTTCGCGGCGATATAAACCTCAGCGAAAACGGACATTATAAGATCCTCAATCGTACTTTCGAAGATGGCAAATCAACCATCAGGCTCTCAGCAGGCAGTAACGTATCGACAAATGACATCCTGAACGATGTAATAAAATCAGGCAATATCATTTCCTTCAACCCTGCCCTTCCCTCCATGAATGAAATATTCATCAGAGTAGTAGAGTCACGTAACTAACCTTTCTAAAACATCGAAAAACACTTATTATGAATAAGATATCTGTAATCGTAAAAAGAGAATATCTTACAAGGGTAAGGAAAAAATCATTTATCATAATGACGATCCTCGCCCCTCTTCTGATGGCCGGATTCGTAATCCTCATCCCGCTGATGATGGTCTCAGGTGACAAGGATTACAAAAAGATCGCAGTGGTAGAAGAACAGACAAGCGAATTCCTGAATGTTATACCCGATACAAAAGATGAAGATTTTGTCTACCTCACCAATGTAAACATCAATGATATTATCAAAACATTTGAGGCAGACGGATACTATGGAGTACTTTTCATCTCACCCAAAGCCATAAACAATCCGATCCTCTATTCAAAGAATCAACCCGACATAGGGCTTCTTGAACATATCTCCGGATCGCTGGAAAAGGACATCGAAAAGAAAAAGCTTCAGGCATATAACATTGAAAACCTCGACTCCATACTTAAACAGATAAGGACGAATGTAAATCCTGTCACAAAAATTGTCGATGAAACCGGAGGTACTACAGAGACAAGCACCGGCATAGCCATGGCTCTAGCATATATAGGGGGCTTCCTGATGTATATGCTTGTATTCATGTTCGGCTCCCAGGTAATGAGAGGAGTGATTGAGGAAAAGACCAGCAGGGTTGTTGAAGTAATAGTATCTTCAGTAAAGCCAACACAGCTCATGCTGGGTAAAATAATCGGAGTAGCGCTGGTAGGCCTCACCCAGTTTATGATCTGGATCTTCCTTACCATTGCAACAGTGGGTGTCCTAAAAACCACTGTGCTGAAAAAAGCAGACATAGGCGGGATCCAGCAAACCATTACCCAGAGCGTGATGGAACAGAATCAGGCACAGATCCCTGCTGCCACGACGACACCTGCAGAAGTATCACCAGAGCTCGCTGAATTCTCAAAACTGTTTGATAATGCAATGAACCAGGACTGGCTTCTGATAATCTTTTCATTTATCTTTTTCTTTATCACAGGCTACCTGCTATATGCCTCAATCTTTGCAGCAATAGGCTCGGCAGTCGATAATGAGACAGATACACAGCAGTTCATGCTGCCGGTCACCATACCTATTATTCTTGCACTGGTAGTGGCAATGGGCACTATGCAAAACCCGGAAAGCTCCCTGGCATTCTGGTTCTCTCTTATACCGCTAACATCACCGATAGTAATGATGGCACGAATACCATTTGGCGTTCCGGCATGGCAGCTTATCATCTCTATGGCGCTGATGGTAGTAACATTTATTGCTTTCGTATGGGCCGCCGCAAAAGTTTACCGCACCGGTATCCTGATGTACGGGAAAAAACCATCATGGAAGGAAATGTGGAAATGGCTGAGATATTCCGGATAGGCAGCAGGCACCATTAGTCACGCCTGAAGCCTGACGCCCGACGCCTGATGCCTTAAGCCCGACGCCTGATGCCTTGTTAATTATGATACAAAGTCAATTTTTACACTAATGTCAAAGATCCTTGTAATTGACGACGAGAAAGCGATCCGCAACACACTGAAGGATGTACTTGAGTACGAGAAGCACGTAGTCGACCTGGCTGAAGACGGACCAACAGGACTTGAACTGTTCTCAAATAACACTTACGATATAGTCCTGTGCGACATAAAGATGCACAAGATGGACGGCATTGAGGTGCTTCAGAAAATTATGGACATATCTACCGTTACTCCGGTAATAATGATCTCGGGACACGGGAATATTGATACTGCCGTTGAATCGATAAAGAAAGGTGCATTTGACTTTCTCGAGAAACCCCTCGACCTCAACAGACTCCTGATCACTATCAGAAATGCCCTGGATAAATCGACACTCATAACACAAACACAGGTGCTGAAGAACAAGGTCAGCAAGATGTATGAGATAGTAGGGCAGTCGGAGGCAATATCGAAGGTGAAGGAAATGATCGACAGGGTGGCCCTTACCGAAGCCAGGGTGTTGATAACCGGAGCCAACGGAACAGGAAAAGAGCTTGTCGCACACCAGATACACGAGAAAAGCTCCAGGGCTAAAGCTCCATTTGTTGAAGTAAACTGCGCAGCCATTCCCTCTGAACTGATAGAAAGTGAGCTGTTCGGACATGAGAAAGGTTCTTTCACCTCCGCAATAAAACAACGGATAGGAAAATTCGAACAGGCCGACGGAGGCACACTGTTCCTCGATGAGATCGGAGATATGAGCCTCTCAGCCCAGGCAAAAGTACTGAGAGCCCTCCAGGAAAACAGGATAACACGCGTAGGCTCCGATAAAGATATCCAGGTGAATGTCAGGGTCATTACTGCCACAAATAAGAACATACGTAAGGAAATTGAAAACAACAACTTCAGGGAAGACCTCTATCACAGGCTGAGTGTGATCCTAATACATGTGCCATCACTCAATGAGAGGGAAGAAGACATCCCTCTCCTTGCCGATCACTTCAACACGCTGATCTGCAAAGATTACGGTATGAGTAAAAAAACTATCCGGAAAGATGCTGTTAAAGAGCTCCAGAAGATTAAATGGACAGGTAATATACGGGAATTCAGAAATGTTCTTGAACGACTGATAATCCTTTGCAGGGATGAGATCACAGCTGCCGATGTGCTGGCCTATGCGCGGCCTGTGTCGGGCGGTAACGTTTGATGCAATATTTAGTGCAGAGAATATTTTGAAGTAAGAACGAAGAACAATCGAATTCAGAATTAAGAAGTTCTAACTTCGCTATTCTAATGTTCTTTTGTTCAAAATTCATTAATACGACCCCGAAGACAAAAAGATAACTATTACCAGAACCATGCACAGAACAGAAAGAGACTCTCTTGGTGAACGGTATATCCCTGCTGAAGCTCTCTATGGCATTCACGCTGTCAGGGCCAGGGAGAACTTTCCGGGCGACCAGCCTTTCCCGCCTGAATGGTACAGGGCAACAGGAGTGACCAAGCTGGCATGCTACAAGACTTACAGGAGATTCCGTGATGCAGCAAAAGCCAGATCGGGCGAAAAGGTGAATATTAAATTCATCGATGACCCCGTTCTCACCGCCCTCACAGAGGCAGCAGCAGAGGTTGCAGAGGGAAAATATTTCGACCAGTTCATAGTACCGGCTGTCCAGGGCGGAGCCGGCACCAGCATTAACATGAACATCAACGAGATAATCACAAATACGGCACTGAAGAAAACGGGCAGGCAGTGCGGCGATTATGAAACTATTGATCCTACGGAACATGCGAACATCTACCAGTCGACAAATGACGTTATTCCTTCTGCACTTACCATCGCGGTAATGAAGCTCCTCCACGAACTCGAAGAGGCTGTTAACAGGCTGAGACAGAAAACTGAAGAGTTTGAGAAGAACAACAGGGAAAAGCTGAGGCCCGGATATACACAGATGCAGGAAGCTGTTCCCTCATCTTTCGGAAGGCTCTTCAGCATGTACAACGAGGCGCTCGCACGCGACTGGTGGAGAGTTTCAAAATGCTCTGAAAGGATAAAACAGATCAACCTGGGAGGAGGAGCCATAGGCACAGGCATTGCTATACCACGATTCTTTATTATGGAGGTCGTCCCCGAACTCCGGCAGATTACCCAACTGCCATTATCACACAGTGAGAATCTTACCGATGCAACATCAAATGCCGATAAGTGGGTTGAGATACATGCAACACTGAAAGCACACGCTGTAAATATTGAAAAGATGGTGTCAGACATCCGTCTTCTGGCATCCGATATTGCAGTAAATAAAACGGTTGTAATCCCTGAGAAACAGGTTGGAAGCTCCATCATGCCGGGAAAAATCAATCCTGTCATTCCCGAGTATGTCGTATCGGCTGCCCACAGGGTATATGCCAACGACGTACTTATTGCATCTCTCAGCGGACAAGGGACACTGGAGCTCAATGCTTACCTGCCATCAATAGGATGCGCAATTATTGAAAGCCTGAAACTGCTGATATCGTGTAATAAAACACTCCTCGAAAACCTGTTTTCCGGATTGAAAGTAAATGAAAAAGCCGGTTATGATTCCCTCATTCACAGTCCGTCAGTTACAACTGCCTTAACTCCACATACAGGTTACCATAAAGCGTCTGTACTGGCAAAACTTATGAAAGAGGAGAAAATCGATATTTTTGAAGCTAATGAAAGGCTTAAGATAATTGATAGTGAAAAACTGAAGAAGATACTCGAACCTTCCAGCCTCCTGAAACTGGGCTTTTCTCTCGACGAAATCTGAAAATAACACCCTGGTTGTCCTTTTTCTGCGGAGAGGCTGCCTGGGCAACCTTTTCACACTGAAATTTGTTACTTTTACATTATAGCTGTTTATTTATGTCAAAAGGAAGGGAATCAAGACCACATATAGGTATCTACGGCCGTCGTAATAATGGCAAAAGCAGCCTTATAAATTCAATCGCCGGACAGGATATTGCGATTGTTTCTGATCATGCCGGCACTACCACCGATCCGGTAAAGAAATCATTTGAGATAACCGGCTTCGGACCAGTAATTCTGATCGACACTGCAGGTATCGACGACACCGGAGAACTGGGAGAGAAAAGAGTAGAACGAACACTTAGAACCCTCGAGATTATAGATCTGGCACTGCTCGTTGTAACAGACAACCTCTGGGGCAGCTATGAGATTACCCTCGCAGAAAATTTCAAATCCCTCGATATCCCATATATTGTTATTCATAACAAGTCGGATCTTGTAAGCCCCACACCCGATTTCTTTACTGCCATAAAAGAGACAACAGGAACAGACCTTTTCGAGTTCTCTGCCGCCGACAAGCGCAACTATGAACAGCTGATCGACCTGATAAAGAAAACTATCCCTGAACACTCACTTCGCACACCCACACTCCTGGGCGATCTGATCAATTACGGCGATATAGTTATCCTTATCACTCCCATCGATGTGGAGGCACCTGCCGGACGACTTATTCTTCCACAGGTACAGGCAATAAGGGATATTCTCGATAACGATGCGGTGGCAATTGTCCTTAAAGAAAGAGAAGTAGATGCCTTCCTGAAAAAGACCATGATAAAACCGGCCCTGGCAGTCACCGACTCACAGGTATTCGTGAAAGCCGATGCATCAATACCAAAGGAGATTCCCCTTACCAGCTTCAGCATACTCCTGGCCAGGTTTAAAGGCGATTTCGAGAACTATCTTAAAGGAACACCCAGAATATCTGATCTGAAAGATGGAGACAGGATCCTTCTTCTGGAGTCCTGCACACACCATGTTGCGTGCGACGACATAGGAAGGACAAAGATCCCAAGATGGATCAGCAGCTTCACCGGCAAAAGACTGGAGTACGATGTAGTTGCAGGACTTGATACACTGCCAAGGCCAATAACTGATTACTCGCTCGTTATACAGTGCGGAGGCTGCATGATCACCAGGAGGCAGCTCTTCAACCGCCTGCAGCCTGCAATAAAAGCAGGTGTACCCGTAACAAACTACGGTATGGCAATAGCTTATGTCCAGGGAATATACAACAGGGCTATAGCGCCATTCATTTCGAAAAAAGAGAATTATGAAACATATTTGTAATGAGGTTTTCCTTACGCCTGACGCCTGATTCCCAATGCCTTTTTAAAACCTGAAATAGATAAACGGCATAGCATCAGCGCTTCGCATCATTATAAGCAAAACGGCGACAAGCGCGACGATGACAAGCTGTAACACCAGTGGTATCTTAATGAAAAGACCCCTGTAAGACTCCTTGATGCTTTCAGGAAGATAATGGATCAGGTAACCTGCGGCCATCAGAAGCAGGACATTTGTATATCCTGCGGCTACAGTGAGGTATGACCCGGGTGAGAAATTACCGAAAATCTGCTTCAGCATGATAATTGCACTCTGCAGATCGCCTGCCCTGAAAAAGATCCAGGCAAAACTTACAAAATTGAAGGTCAGAAATATTGAAATTATTCTTGCCGGACGATTCTCTGCAAATCTGTTTCCGGTAATTGAACTCCATATCTTACTGAACACCAATCCTGCACCGTGCAGAGCCCCCCATATTACAAACCGCAGATTCGCACCATGCCATAAACCTCCCAGGAGCATAGTGATCATCAGGTTAATCCCCGTCCTGATCTTTCCCTTCCTGTTTCCTCCAAGTGATATGTAGAGATAATCTTTCAGCCATCGCGACAGGGAAATGTGCCATCGTTTCCAGAAGTCTGAAATGCCTGCAGCTTTATATGGAGAGTTAAAATTTACGGGAAGACGGAATCCCAGCACTAGCGCAATCCCGATGGCAATGTCGGTATATCCTGAAAAGTCGCAATATATCTGCAAACCATAGCCATACACCGCCATCAGATTCTCAAAACCAGAATATGCCGAAGGCATTCCAAAGACCCGGTCGACAAGATTCACTGCCATGAAATCGGAAATAACTATCTTCTTTATCAACCCGCGGGAGACCACGAAAAGAGCATGGCTGAACTCTCTCTTATTCAGGCTGAAGGGAGTATAGAGCTGTGGTATAAACTCCGATGCCCTGACAATCGGGCCCGCTACCAGCTGTGGAAAAAAGGAGACGTAAAATCCAAAATCAAAGATATTCCTCACAGGCGCCAGCTTTCCCCTGTAGATATCGAGTGTATAGCTCAGCGACTGGAAAGTAAAAAACGATATTCCGGCCGGCAGGATAATTTCGCTGACATTGAAACTTGTTCCAAGGATGCCGTTGGAAAATGATGCCAGGAAATCATACGCTTCAAAGCTTGTCCCGGCCAGACAATTTACACTCTCCACGATGAACACGGTATACTTAAAATAGGCCAGGATGCCAAGGTTTGAAACCAGGCTGATAAATATGAACAGCCATCTTAAAAATCTTCTCCGTGACCTGAAAATCAGTAATCCGCAAGTGTAATCAATGACAGTGATGAAGAGGAGCAAAAAAAGGAAAAGACCTCCTGTTTCATAATAGAAGAAGAGGCTGACAGCCAGAAGGTACAGGTTGCGGACGAAAAGCTTTTTATATACCAGGCTGTATCCGGCAACTACCACCAGCAGAAAGAGCCAGAAAGCGGGCGATGTAAAAATAAATGGTCTTGCGGGATTATATTTCAGAGCACTGATGAGTTTATTCTCCTCATCTGAAGGTTTATTAATAACAGCAGCTGTTGGTGGCGCCGGAGCAAAACTTACTGAACCGGAAGTGTCTTCACCGTCGCGGAAGAGAGCTCTATACATGAGCCTGGCAATGGTATCGGCACCCGGGTATGTAAAATGTACAAAATCGTTCTGCGCCAGTGCAGGAGTCTTTCCGGCCCATTTTACAATAGACCGGCTGCCTCCCATGGCAGCGTATGAATCCCAGAAAGCAGCACCTGAGGTGATAGCTGCCTCCTTCTGGGCCTTAATTATTGAAGGAATATTGGAGAACGATCTAGCAGTATCGCCTTTTCCTTCAGCCATATCTGTTACACCAACAACAAGCACAGGTGTCAGGGGTGCAACCTCCTTAAGAACATTGATCTGCCGCGATACGCCCCTCTGGTAATAGCTATAATCGTCCCTCACATTCCTGACAATATTCAGCCCGTAATGAAGAATTATCAGGTCGGGAGAAAGGATGCGGTAAACCTCCTCCAGGTTATCTTTACCAACCATCGAGAACTCAAGGCCTGCGCTTCCGCGCTGCGGTATATTATCAACTATTATACCGGTTGCGCTCTCTATGCTTATGCCGTAAATGACGGGGCTCACCCTCCCCGCAAATTCTATGACAACATCATCTGCACCGTTAAGGTAGCAGCTTATCTCACTGACAGTGAAACATGTATCCAGCGTATCTGACAAAAGTATCTTATCGTTTCTGACAACAATGTTTACCTTCCCCTGCGGAAGGGAATAGAAGATCCTCAGCCTGTCGAAATGTGCCGATGAAGAGTCGGCGAGATCCGAGGGCCTGATCCTTACCATTGCTTTCACCGGAGCCGGAGCGACAGAATCGTCGGGTAGAAAACGGCAGACAGCCATGAAGGGACCCAAATCGGGATGTCTCAGGTCGCCTGCTTTATAAGAAAGGTAGTTATATCTTTTCCAGTTATCGGAAGCCCGTATCCAGAGTGTTTTCGTGTACATCACGGGCATCACCGGAAGAAAGAGGCCGGGACCGGTACCATTCCTGGTTTCCCTCAGCAGCTGGCGCAGATAGAAGGTGATCCGGTCGCCCTCAACCTGCGAATCGCCATAATAGATTATACGTACCTGGCTGGTAGAATGTTGCAGGGAATCGATAAAAACGGAGAGCGGATCTGTAACAGGAGGTTCGGCTTCAGCGGCGGAAACAAGGATTGTATCAGATGACACCTCTTGTGCCGGCTTCCTGTGAATGAGCTCCCTGAAGGGGAAGATGTCAAACGCCAGGATAATGCCTGCAAGGAATAAGAAAAGAATAAAAAACGACCTTAAAGGACGCATATATTAATGTCAGGGATCAGCTTTTCTTCCTGATCTTCAGCACCTGCCCCACCTGTATCTTCCCGGGATCAGAAATATTGTTCAGAGTTAGCACCTCGGTTGTCGTCACATCGCCGTAAAGTTTGACGATATCCCAGATAGTATCACCATAACGCACCGTATGGGTGATATAGTCGCCGCTGGTCTGCTGGCTTGCTGCAGCGGTCGGCGTTGTGACATTTCCGGCAGGTATTGGTTTGCCATTCATTGCCTGCTTTTCGGCAAATGACATATTGTTGACTTTGGAATAATAATCGGCTTTTGAAGGATCAACATAAACCACAATTTTCTGTCCGATCCTGATGGTGCTCCGGTAAATATCGTTCCAGTACCTGAGATCCGACAGAGGAACCCTGTACCATTCTGCAATGTAACCGAGGTTATCACCTTCCTTTACAGTATAGATCATCTTTGTCTTGCCTTTAACATCGGCAGGAACAGAGGCCGTCCGTGAAGGGTCGGCAATTTGTGTAGCCTTGTTCAGGTATACATCTGGTTTATAGCGTCGTATTGTATCATTTAAATCAATAAAATCGCCCAGGTGTGTCATCGGCAATGTCAGTGACTGCGGTTTCGAAGATCCCGGAACAAGACCCGTTTTATACTGTGGATTGAGAGCCTTCAGCTCGCCGTATGGTATTTTCATAACCTCGGAGATCTGGAAGAGGTGAATATCCTTATTGACCATAATGGTGTCAGTTGCCAATGGGATGTTCAGCGGCAGAGGTCTTATATTATGTTCCTGATAGTAGTTTATAAAATATGTTGCCGCAACGAACTGGGGAATGTATCCACGGGTTTCCCGGGGGAGCCTGTAGTATATATCCCAGTAGTCTTTTTTGTTTCCCGACCTCCGTATTGCCTTGTTCACATTTCCAGGGCCGCAGTTATATGCAGCAATCACAAGTGTCCAGTCGTTATAGATATCATACAGGTATTTAAGATATTTTGCGGCCGCGTGAGTTGAATGAACAGGGCTTCTTCTTTCATCAACGACTGAATTGATTGTTAGTCCGCACATTCTGCCTGTGCCAGGCATGAACTGCCACATGCCGGTAGCCCCGGAATACCTGTTTACTGCAGAGGGATAAAGCGCCGATTCGATGACGGCCAAATATTTCAGCTCGACAGGAATGTTGTATATACCGAATATATCTTCTATCATCGGGAAATAATAATCTATCAGCCCCAGTACTGCTGCAGATTTTTCACGCTGCTTGACTGTATATACATGAATATGATTACGGATGACACTGTTAAAATCGAGCTTAACAACAGAGTTTATCTTACTGATCCTGTCACGGTAGACGGTATCGGGGAAAATAATAACGGCAGTATCGTCAGAGAAAAAGTCAGGTTTATTACTCATGACCATTTTAACATACCACGAACTTACCAGGCTGTCGAGGTCGGCCGACACTCTTTCTGTTTCAATATCAGACCTGACAAAAAGGGTGTCGATATCAGCCTGCCCCATAAGGGTTAAGGCGGGAAAAAGTATTATAGCAAGTATAAAGCAGATTTTTTTCATTCACCAATTCATTAAAAAGTTACTCTCATTGTTACACCCAAAGCAGGTGCAGCTGATCCTTCCACCGGCAGATTCACTGGCCCTAGCTCTATGCCAAGGTCGTCGCTGACATCATAATTAAAAAGGCTTGCATCGACGTTGGCATCCAGGATTGAGACCATGTACCAGAGTGCGATGCCAATATATGAAAGATCCCTGTATTTCCTGTAATAATCGACGCTTCTCA
>JAKLFN010000061.1 GCA_022711195.1 Bacteroidota bacterium | reverse complement strand
TAAATGGGAGATGGGTTCACAGAATTGTATTGTGATACATCTCACTCTTGTGCCTTTTCTGTCTGCTACCGGCGAATCAAAAACAAAACCTACACAGCACTCGGTGAAGGACCTTCTCGAAGAAGGTATACAACCCGATATCCTCGTACTCAGAACACAGAGATCTCTTCCCGGTGAAGTAAAAAGAAAAGTTGCTCTCTTCTGCAACGTCGAAGAAAATGCAGTCGTTGAAACTATCGATGTTTCTACCATCTATGAGGTTCCTGTAAACATGCTTTCAGAAAAACTCGACCAGACGGTTCTGAAAAAACTGAACCTTCCTGTCGGAGATGAACCTGCACTAACCGAATGGCGGGACTTTCTTTCAAGGCTTAAAAATCCTGAGTCCTCAACAAGAATCGGACTGGTCGGAAAGTATGTTGAACTTCCGGATGCCTATAAATCGATTGCAGAATCGATTATCCATGCCGGTGCAGTCAATAAATGCAAAGTAAAGATTGAATATATTCATTCTGAAGAAATAAACGATAAGAATGTTCACGAGGTGCTGAAAGATCTCAACGGCATTCTTGTGGCTCCCGGTTTTGGCTCCAGGGGTATTGAGGGTAAAATAGCAGCTGTAAACTATGCAAGAGTCAATAATATACCTTTCCTTGGAATTTGCCTAGGAATGCAATGCGCGGTAATAGAATTTGCCCGGAATATTCTTGGACTCGATGGCGCCAACTCAACGGAGATTGACCGTAAGACAAAACATCCAGTTATTGATCTTATGGAAGAACAAAAAAGCATCACCAACAAAGGAGGTACGATGAGGCTGGGTGGCTATAAATGCATCATAAGCCGTAACTCAAAAACCTATGAAGCCTACGGCAGATCAGAGATTATTGAGAGGCACAGGCACAGGTTTGAATTCAATGATAAATATTTTGAAAATTTCAGGGAGAAGGGGATGATACCTGTAGGTATTAACCCCGATTCCAACCTCGTAGAGATAATTGAAATACCGGAACATAAATGGTTTGTGGGAGTACAGTTTCATCCTGAATACAGCAGCACCGTCGAAAATCCTCATCCGCTGTTTGTTCAGTTTGTCAGGGCCGGTTTGAAATAATATGATTTGTAATTTGTAAATAGCTGGGAAAGAATGGATAAGAATACAATAATCGGAATAGCACTGATTTTACTCATTTTCTTGGGCTTCAGCCTGTTCAATACATCACGGCTGAATAAAGGATACGAGAAAGCGGTTGAGAAAGCTAAAACAGAAATTTCGGCCGGTAACCTTGAAATGGCAAGATCAGAATATATTAACGCACTAAGGTTTAAACCTAACGATCCTAATGCCCTGCAGGAGATCAGCAAGCTTGACCTTCAGCTGGGAATAACAAGAGAAGAACCTAAAACAGATTCACTGCCACAGGCTGAAGGAAATGTCGCTCCGACGGCTCTGCCTGAGTCTGCAGCACTCACCGACACAGGATCATATGGACCTTTTGCCGGCGCTGCCAGGGGTGTGAATGACATGATCGTTCTGGAAAATAATAAAATAAAGCTCGAGATATCCAAAAAAGGGGGCAGGGTCTATTCTGCGCTGATAAAAGATTACGTTACCCACGATTCCCGTCCGCTCATTCTTTTCTCTGGAGACTCGACTGTTTTCGGATTTAATTTTTATACGGTCGATAACATGGTTATCAGGACAAATAACCTGTTCTTCGAACCTGTAAATGAGGAGAATCATATCGTAGTTAAAGATTCTCCGCAATCTCTGATTATGAGATTGTACGCCTCCGCTGAGAAATATATCGAATATAAATATACTCTTGCTCCCGATAAGTACAGCCTCGATTATGATGTGACATTTAAAAATATGGAGGGTATACTGCCCTCAAACCAGACCTATATCTCACTCGACTGGAAAATGTACATACCTCAGCAGGAGAAGGGCAGGGATAATGAAAATAATTATACCACCATTAAGTACAAGTATTTCGAAGATGAAGTCGACGGACTGAGGCTGAGATCACAGAAGGAGACAGACCAGGAGGATATCGCCTCCAAGCTAAGCTGGGTTGCATTCCAGGATCAGTTCTTTTCATCTGTAGTTATGACAGACAAGTTTTTCCAGAGCGGATCAGTGACGTCGACCAGGCTGGTGACATCGCCAAAGTATTTAAGGTATTTTACCAGTGAGCTCTATGTGCCCTACACCTCCGGAAATGAATCACAGGTTAACCTGAGGCTGTACTATGGTCCAAATCACATCTCTACACTGAGAAAGGAGGGTATGCAGCTAGAAAAACTTGTTTTCCTCGGTAAGAACATTATAGGATGGATCAGCCGCTTTATAATTATCCCTGTATTCAACTGGCTCGAGCGTTATATCTCAAGCTATGGTCTGATCATTCTTATACTTACAATCCTGATAAAAATAGTCCTTTTCCCGCTCACTTATAAATCATACCAGTCAACGGCAAAAATGGCCATTCTTAAGCCAATGGTTGATGAAATAGGCAAGAAATATCCGAAGCAGGAAGATGCTATGAAGAAGCAGCAGGCCACTATGGACCTCTATAAACGGGCAGGCATAAATCCTATGGGCGGCTGCCTGCCGATGCTGCTTCAGTTCCCCATACTTTTTGCCATGTTCAGGTTTTTCCCGGTGTCGATTGAGCTCAGGCAGGAGCATTTCCTATGGGCAACAGACCTCTCAACTTATGATGCCATTGTATCATGGTCAGCCAATATACCCCTGCTGAGCAATTTCTACGGTAACCATATAAGCCTTTTCACCCTTTTAATGACCGCATCGTCTATACTTACTATGAAGATGAGCGGTACATCACCGGGAAGCGACCAGCCCGGGATGAAAGTCATGATGTGGATGATGCCTATAATGTTCCTTTTTGTTATGAACAGGTTCTCTGCAGGGCTTACTTATTATTACTTCCTCGCAAATATGCTTACCTGGGTACAGAACGTTGTGATGAAGAGGTATATAAATGCCGACAAGGTGCTTGAGACTCTCGAGGCGAACAAAAAGAAACCTTTACCCAAATCGAAATGGCAACAGCGTCTTGAAGCAGCTGCAAAACAGCGCGGCATTAATCCGCCTAAACGATAAACTGAAATTATTTTGTTAAAAATATTTAAAGCAATTTTCAATCTTGAAAATTGCTTTATTTTTAACATTCTTTCAAACCGGGGAAATGTCGAAAAAAATTAAGAGCAAGGACCTTGCTGCCAAATTAGGTGTATCTGGTACACTTGTATCATTGGTATTAAATAACAAAGCTGATCTGCATGGCATAAGCAAAGAGACTCAGGAAAGAGTTCTGATGATGGCCAGGCAGATGGGATATTTTAATTATCTGGAGGAGAAAGGGGTAACAGCACCTGTCGAAGAGTCTCCCGGCGTTATCGGAATGGTTGTTGTCTCTGCCTGCGATAATTTTATCTATGGCATTACTCCATACCTTCAGACTGCCTTTGCAAGCATCGGAACAGGGTTCTCAATCATTACAAAAGATCCGGATGACCAGAGATTTGACCGGATGATAAACTCATTCAGGAAATTTTACAGCGGCCTCATTCTCGTGGGCAGCGCTGCCGATGACCAGACTGTACGATCGCTGCGCTCCACCGATTATCCTTTTATACTTCTGGAAAGCAATAACCTGCAGGGAAAAATAAACAGTGTTAATCTAGATACTGTGGCATCTGCAAACCTTATTTCAAACCATATCAGGAAACTGGGATATAAAAACGTTGTAATTGCGACCGAAAAACAGCTGCGGAAATCATATAACGATCAGATATCTCAGGTCGAGGATTCCCTTTCACAAATCGACAGCAGCATGAAACCTGTAATCATGGAGATCGACAGGCTGAGCTCCGGGAATGATTTTAATTTCATGCAGATCGAGACATTCCTGAGACCCCCATTCCGTGCCGATATCATTATTACAATGCAGTCGCGGCTGGTGTATCCTTTAATGTCACTTCTTAGAAAAAAGAAACTCAGAGTCCCACAGGATATAGCTCTGATCTCCGCAGAGGAAGGTGTTGGTTTCGATGTTATGTACACCCCGGTAACAAGTATTGGCAGACCTTTCCCTGCTATGGCAACAAAGGTCGCAAACATGGTGTGGACAGAAATCAGAAATTCAGGAAAAGGCAAATTCAAACGACAGGTGACTGTCACTCCCGAACTTATTGTACGGAACTCCTGCGGAACTATTTAAACATCCTATTCTTCAGGCAATTCATTATATTTGACATCTTCTGTCATTTATTTACATTTTGTCATGAGAGTAAAAGTTTACACCCTCCTTGCGATTCTCCTGTTTATCATAACCGGTTGCGAAGAAAAACATCTTATAACAGATGTTAGTTACCGGGTAACTGTCGACTCAGCCTTTCACTCTGTGCTCAGCCTGGCCAGTAACAGAAATAACGATCTTTTTTCAGTTTTTGAACAGGACCTGCCACTTGAACAGCAGGAGGCTTTGAAATTCCTCTATGCCTTCATGCCACTGAACGATCTTGCCGATTATGACGGAGAATTTTTTCTGGCAAATGTCAGGAGAACACTCTCCACACGACAGCTTATGCCCTGGGGAACTGAAATACCAGAAGAATTGTTCCTTCATTATGTATTGCCTGTCAGGGTGAACAACGAGAACCTTGATTCATTCCGTATCATCTTCCACGACGAGATCGCCGGTCGTATAACAGGAAAATCGATGCTTGAGGCTGCCCTCGAAATAAACCACTGGTGTCACGAAAAAGTAACTTACCAGCCATCCGATTCCAGGACTTCTTCGCCGGTATTTACAATCCTTTCTGCACGTGGACGTTGCGGCGAAGAATCCACATTCACGGTTGCAGCCCTCAGAACAGCCGGAATACCTGCACGACAGGTATATACACCCCGCTGGGCTCACAGCGACGATAACCATGCATGGGTTGAATTCTGGGCTGGCGGGAGATGGTACTACATGGGAGCCTGCGAGCCTGAACCGGTACCTGACCGCGGATGGTTCACCGAACCCGCCCGGCGTGCAATGTTGGTCCATACAAAATCATTCGGCGCATTCAGCGGAGATGAAAACATCCTGAAGAGATCTGAAAAGTACACCGAGATAAATAACCTGTCAAAATATGCCATTACGAAAAAGATCTTCGTAAGGACTCTCTCCGCAGATCATAAAACTCTGAAAGATGCGATGGTAGAGTATCAGCTCTATAACTATGCCGAATTCTATCCAATCGCTGCTGTGCCTTCCGGAGAAAACGGCCTCAGCACCCTTGAGACAGGACTGGGCGACCTGCTTATCTGGGGATATAAAGATGATTGTTTTGGTTTCAGGAAGATATCTGTTGCAGAGACAGACACTATCGATCTGATACTTGAAAACAGGCAGCCTGGAAACATCAGCCTCGACCTCGATCTGGATGTACCGGTTAAGAGATCCCCGCTGCCGGATATCACTGGAGAAATAATTTCATCTAATAATGCCAGGCTGGATGATGAAAACAGGATTAGAGAGGCGTATATCAACACATGGATAACACGGAAGGAAGCGGTGGCTCTTGCCGTGAGACTCAAAACCGATACAAATGCAATAGCTGATCTTCTTTCCAGGAGCATGGGTAATTATAACCAGATAGTTGAACTTCTCGGGAATGTGCCTGATACAATGATCGATGAAACGATAAGCATGTTACAGGTGGTCAGCGAAAAAGACCTGAGAGATACACGCGCATCAGTATTCCTCGATCACCTGAAAAACACATTCTATGTTGAACTGAAGGATATCGACAGGAAGCTTTTCGTAAATTATATTCTCAATCCAAGGATTTCCAGTGAGATTCTTTCTCCATGGAGGAGCTGGTTCCTTGAGAAACTTACAGCAGAATTCCGCAGAGATGCTTTCAACGATCCTGAAATTATAGCCGGACTCCTCGACTCACTGCTGGTTCTGGCTGATAAGGAGAATTATTCACGTACACCGCTGACCCCAACCGGTACCTGGTCGCTGAAAGTAACCGATTCACGATCACGGGCAATTTGTTATGTTGCTATCTGCAGATCGCTTGGAATTGCCTCGCGTCTTGATCCCGGAAGAAATATTCCCCAGTTCCTGAAAGATGGTGTATGGCATGATGTCTATTTTAAAGATCAGAAGGCGCCGTCGCCTGAAAAAGGATTTGTCAGATTCTCTTCATCCGATAAGAATCCCGTACCACAATATTATATTCACTTTACCCTGGCAAGGTTCGAAAACGGAAGGTACAATACACTGGAATACAACGAGAACACCAGTGTGAATGATTTCAGCGAAGAACTGCAGCTTCCGCCAGGTTATTATATGCTTGTGACAGGAAACAGGCTCGATGACAGCAGGATACTGGCAAGCCTTACATTCTTTAACCTGAATGAAGGTGAACACAGGAATATTGAAATCAGGTTAAGGCGGAATATGTCGCCCCCGTTAAGTTACGGACATGCCGAACTTAGTGATCTGGCCCCGGCAATTTCAGGTGACAATGAGATGCAGCGATCATTGTCAGAAGCCGGAGCAGTACTCATCTGGACAGAGCCCGACAGGGAACCCTCAAAACATGTCCTGAACGACCTTCGTTCATTAAGCGAGGAACTCAATCGATGGCCGGGATGCTTTATCTTCCTGAATGTTTCCGGAAGCAATACAAATGATTTCAGAGATCCCGGCTCATTTGCAGGCATGCCTGAGCGATCAGTTTTTACAAACGATCTAAACCTCTCCCTGCTCAAAAAGATGGTCCATGATTCTTCAATTACTGACATCGCATTTCCTGTTGTGATAATGGTTAAGAGCGACGGAAATATCACCCTTCATTCTTCCGGCTACAGGATCGGCATCGGCGAACAGATTCTCAGGCTTACCTCAAACACCCGGTAACTAGCACCCAGCACCCAGTACCAAGTACCCAGTACCCAGCACCCAGTACCCAGCACCCAGCACCCAGAACCCAGCACCCAGAACCCACTTTTCAACACCTGTTAATATATTAGTTTGCATCTCCGGGGCAGCCCTGTATTAATAATTGTATATTTGTAAAGTATTGGTGTTACGGAAATATAAGCCGTAATGAAAAGGGAATGCGGTTAGAATCCGCAACAGTACCCGCTGCTGTGATGCCCGGTCACGCTTCAGGCGTGACGAAGGAGTTATGATCCCCTGCCACTGTCGCGTTTCAGGCGTGATGGGAAGGCTTCATAAGTCCGGGACAAGTCAGAAGACCTGCCAGACAAAGCCATATTCTCAGCTTTCGGGAAAAAAAGCGCCGGAAATCCCACGATTTCTCCCCACATTTCCTGCAACTGGTAATGGCTGAAAATTTTTTAAACTGTTACCATGATGAAATTCAAAAATTCAAGACGACTGCAGCACGGGATCTTGCTTATTGTATTTATGCCTTTTTTTGCCATAAATGCTTATTGCCAGGATATTATGGAAGATGATACACTAAGGATCCCTGAAGTCGTTATTACCCGTAAGCAGATAAGCTCTGAACAGCCCGGGTTTAAATTCTATTCCATTGATTCATCCAGGCTCCGTACTTATGGTAACTATATGCTTAATGACATCCTCAGAACAGAAACGCCGCTGTTTATTAAAGAGTATGGAGCTGGTCTGACATCAACTGCGTCATTCCGCGGAACATCGGCCGGGCATACACGTATTGCCTGGAACGGGATAAATATCAACGATCCAATGCTCGGGCAAACTGACTTTTCACTTATACCGGCAGCGATGATTGATAACATAATGGTAAGTTTCGGCGGTGCCTCAATGGATCTCGGAAGCGGTGCTATCGGGGGAATTATTAACCTGTCAACAGAGCCTGTTTGGAAAAAAGAAACGGTGATCGACCTCGAACCAGGTATCGGGAGTTTCGGAAGGTACTCTGTCTCCGCTAAAATAAGTACCGGGAGTGAAAGGTTCCAGTCTGTAACAAGGGCATATTATAATCAGGCAACGAACAATTTCAGGTATCTCGATTCACAACCCGAAGAACCGGCCTGGAAGACCAGGGAACATAATAGCACCGACCAGAGGAACCTGATGCAGGAGTTTTATTTCAGAAAGTCAAAAGATGTTTTCTCTGCCCGCTTCTGGTTCCAGGAAACAAACCGTAATTTGCCGGGATCGATATTATATGGTTATTCAGGTGAAAAACAGTCTGATCAATCTCTGAGAAGCGTAATTAGTTATGATACACAGCGGAACAGGATTGAATTTTCATCATCTGCAGCCTGGATGATGACAAAAATGCACTATAAAAGTTATTGGGATACAGCTGGTTCAGTGAATAAGGTTAATACTCTGGTCATAAAAGGAGGACTTAATTATAAGCTTGATGACGCTACAACTGTGAAGGTCGTTCTTAACGATGAACTCAGCATGGTGGAATCGAACTATTACAGCAGTCAGGTAAAAAATAATAATGCTTCACTGACTATTTCAGCTGAACGTAAAAAGGGCAAATGGCTGGGAGCCGCACTTCTGATCCGCGAAACCCTTAACGACAAGAAATTCCTGATACCCGACTTTTCTGCCGGACTTGAACTGAGAACAGTGAGGGGAGAGGAACATTATCTTAAATTTAACGTGTCAAGAAACTCAAGGATACCCTCCCTGAACGACCGGTTCTGGAATCCCGGCGGAAACCCGGACCTGAAAAACGAATATGCATATTCCCTTGAAGCAGGATATAAATTGTCACATTCGATGAAATCCGGGTTCAGCCTCTCATCAGAATTGAATTACTTTAATAATTATATCAGGAATCTTATCCAATGGTATCCTGAAACCGAATATATCTGGGTGGCAGGTAACATTGGAAGTGTAAATACATCAGGAATCGAGGCAATGGCTGCATTTAATTATTCAATAAAGAGGTTTAATGCTTCATGGAACACTGCATACTCATATACAAATGCGGTGGATATGTCGGATGGAAGTAAGGGTTTGAAGCTGATATATATTCCTGAACATCAGGTTAATAGCGCTATTAATATATCATTTGACGATTTTTATACCACATGGACCACACATTTCACCGACAGGGTATATACCATAGCCGATAATACAGGTTATTTAAAAGGATATTCTATTAACAGCCTGTCGGGTGGTTACAAGCTTAAATACGGTCATGGCTGGGCTGACCTGAGAATAAAGATTGATAATATCCTGAACACAAGATATCAGACAATTGAATGGTATCCCCAGCCAGGGAGAACATGGATGATCTTGCTTTCACTCAGGTTCAAAGGATAGAAATGGGATCGAGAGCCGTTACTATAATACTATTGTGTGTCATTTCCGGCATCTCCTGTAATGCTCCCGGCAGGAAGAAGGATCGATCCTTCAAAGCTTCCACTGATTCAGTAACTGCTGGTGCCCAACGGTTCCGGATTGAAAGAAACGACAGTTGCACAATTCTGACTATTACAGATCCGTGGCAGGGTGCAGAAGGTGTGAACCATGTCTTCTACCTGGTTGGCAGGGACCAGGAACCTCTTCATAATGACTCACTCTCCATAATAAATGTTCCGGTGGAAAAAATCATCTGCATGTCGTCGACACATGTGGCAATGATAAAAGCTCTTGGGATGGAGAAGACCATCTGCGGGATATCCGGAACAGGTTTTATCTACGACAGTGTGCTTGCTGCCAGGGCTGCAAATGGGATTATACCTGAAATAGGATACGATGCCGCCATTAATACCGAGTTGATCATAAGCCTTAATCCCGACCTGATGATGATGTATGGAGTAGGCAGCGAATCGATGAGCTATGTGAGCCGTTTATCAGGGCTTGGAATAAAAGTAGTGTATAATGCAGACTATCTCGAAACGGATCCGCTTGCAAAAGCAGGATGGATAAGGGTTTTCGGCGCTCTTTATGGACTGGAGGATCGTGCTGATTCTATATATGATTCCATCGCATCGGAGTACGGGAGGATCAGGCGTACAGTGAATGAGTCATCACGGAAACGACCGTCTGTTTTACTCGGTCTGCCTTACAGGGATACATGGTATATTTCTCCCGGAAATTCTTATATAAGCACACTTATTCATGACGCCGGAGGAGAGTACCTGTGGGAAAATACAACGTCAGGTTTCTCAATGCCATATAGTATTGAGTCTGTATATCTAAAGGCTTTGAAGGCTGATTTCTGGCTTAACATTGGAACTGTCAGCACTAAAGGTGAAATCGAATCTTTTGACTCCAGACTGAAGAATCTTCCGGCCTATATAAATGGAAACCTCTATAATAATACCGGACGGATGTCGGCCGGCGGAGGTAACGACTACTGGGAAAGCGGCACATTGAATCCACATATCCTGCTGAAAGATATTGCCTCAATTCTGAATCCGGGAATATTTGGCGATTACAGTCTCATTTATTACAAAAAGATCAAATAAATCCGGCTGTGGCACTAACTCAGACAATTATACGAAACAGTAAATCTACAGGCAGCAGGGTAACGATATTTGTTTTAATGTCGTTATTCCTCATAATATTATTTATTCTCGATCTGTTTCTGGGCTCGGTAAGCCTGGAAGTCAGTGATGTGCTTAAAGTATTATCGGGCGATTCGGCAAACGTTGCAGGATCGATAATACTGGATTTCAGGCTTCCGAAGGCACTTACTGCCCTTCTTGTAGGAGTTGCCCTGTCGTTAAGCGGGTTGCAGAT
>JAKLFN010000060.1 GCA_022711195.1 Bacteroidota bacterium | reverse complement strand
ATTTTTCCCTTTCGAGGAGTCCGTTATTTATTCCCCAGGCAAGCGAAAATGTGAAAAAGCCTGACCCGCTTGCTTCTCCGCCGGGAAATGATTCAGGGTCGAGGAGGCTTGCTCTCCAGAGCCCGTCGGCCTGTTGAATTGAGATTATTTTTTCGGCCATCTCCCTGAACAGATTCTCATAAAAAGGCCTCTCAGGATAATCAGCAGGAAGTTCGCTCATCAAAAGCGCCAGGCCCCCCATGACCCATCCGTTTCCCCTCGACCAGAATATCTTCTTTCCGTTAGCTTCATAGCGGTCCGTAGCCTCGCCCTTTATGACATATCCCAGGTCTCTGGCGAAAAGATGTTCCTCCTTGTTATAAAGAAGGTCGTAGCACTCATGATAAAGCTCATCGCTTCTCTTCATGTATTTAGTGTCGCCGGTTGTCATGGAAAGCTTTACCAGGGCAGGAGGAGCCATGAACAATGCATCGCACCACCACCATGTAATTACCTGAATTCCTTTTGTCTGGTATGGCGTTTCGAGGAAAGTGTTCATCTGTTCAATAAACGGGTTGATCATTTTCGGGTCTTTTTCGAGACGATAGAGGTCAATATATGTCTGGCATATTGCATGATCGTCGGCATGATGAAGGCGGGGCCCGGGTTTCCACTGGTTTGCCTCTCCCATTTTGATCATTTCATTCAGCAGGGTTTTGTTGCGGGTGGTTCTATAGGCTGCGGAGACTCCTGCATAAAATGCGCCGTTTGTCCAGTCGTAAAGCTGGTGCTTCGGATTTGCAAACTGCCACTGGGCAGCTCGGATCATGACCTTTTTTATTTCTTTAGGCTTGAAGATCCCGGTATTCCGGCTTTGGGAATAGGAAACCACAACGGCCAGGAATAAAGAAATTATGAGTAAAAACGCTCTCTTCATGGTAGATAAGGATTAAAGCATGAAAACTATTGTCAATTTATTGGTAAATGTGCAAAATTTTAAAATCGGTCAGGCCATCTTTTTCAGAAAAAAAAGCTGAATTAAATTCATCAGGGGCAGTCGCCTGTTATTGAATTAATATTGATAATATTGTACATGAGTGTTGCAGATGCGCCTGCACGTTTTATAACAAAAGTATTTTGGAAAAGGGAAAGGTAATAAAATCAACAGGAAGTCATTATCGTGTCATGTATGGCGACGATAAGATTGCTGAATGCGTTATTAAGGGCCGCTTCAGGGTTAAGGAGCTGCGAACCACCAATCCTGTTGCGGTAGGCGACGATGTAATGTTTGAGCCCTCGAAAGACGGCATTTCAGGAATAATAACTGATGTGCTAAAGAGGAGAAACTATATTCTCAGGAAAGCATCAAATCTTTCGAAGGAATACCAGATTGTTGCCGCCAATATCGACCAGGCGTTCCTGATGATAACCATTATTCTTCCTGAGACCCCCGTTGAATTTATCGACCGTTTTCTCATCACCGCAGAGGCATACCGTGTACCGGCGGGGATAATTGTCAATAAGACAGACATTTATGGCAAGGCAGAAAATGAAAGGATGGATTTTATTACATCTCTGTATGAAAAAGCAGGATACAGATGTTTCAGGATATCGGTGACTGAAGAAAAGGGATTGACTGATCTTAAAGAACTGCTCAGGGGAAGGATCACCCTTATTGCGGGAAACTCAGGTGTAGGAAAAACGTCTCTGCTGAATAAGCTTAATCCTTCACTGGACCTAAAGACCGGAGAGATTTCAGACTATCATAAACAGGGGAAGCACATTACCACTTTCCCGGAAATGCACAGAATGTCATTTGACGGATTCGTGATCGATACTCCGGGAATGAGGGGCTTCGGTGTTGTCGATATGCAGAGGAACGAGATTTATCATTTTTTTCCCGAGATTTTCAGGATATCGGATAAGTGCAGGTTCTATAACTGCCTGCACCTCGACGAACCAGGGTGTGCAGTCAGGGAGGCAGTTAATGAAGGAACCATTGATCCGCTCAGGTACCGCAGCTATATAAATATCCTTGAAGACGAAAACAGCAAATACAGGTAACTGATCTTTTCTTTAACTTTGAAAATTATCTCCTGAACAGAGAACTGATCACTGTAAGACAATAATTTTCGCAGATGAAAAAACTTTTTATTGCAGTTTACGCGGCGTTTGCGGTGATACTTATTACCAATTTTTTCTATTACAGGAGCCTGTACGAAAAGCAGATAAACTATATAGCTTCACTACTCGACAGGCAGGTACAGATTGTCGGTCTTTCTGTCGATAATGCAAATTTCAGCTTTACCAGCGACCTCAATAAGATAAGTGTCACCGACGACCTGGTCAAATTCTTTACATATCCCGAGAATGAGAACCGTGCCAAAGAGAACATGAAGCTCTTTTATTCAAAATACCAGGACCTTATTACGGGGATAAGAGTTTATGACAACAATAAAAATGAATATACTCTTAACAAGGAGGAAGACTGGCTCGACCAGAAATTCAAGACATACCAGCAGAATGAGATCATTTTTCCCGAAAAGCTCACATACGAAAATAAACGGTTTAACTACTTCCTGCCTCTCTATCGCGATAATGAACCTGTTGGAAATATTGTCGTATCAATTGATTACCAGAAATATTTCGATGCTATATTCTCAGTTTTCAACCTGAAGGATTACCAGTGGCAATGGGTTATAAGTGATTCAGGGAAAATACTTTACAATAATTATGGAAGCAAGATCCAATATTCCCAGGTGGAAAGGATAACCACTGCCATTGAATCGGGAGCTATAGCCAATATCCGTCACCCGGCGCAAATTGAAAGCAAAAGCATAAATCTTATTTCTTCATATTATTCAACACAACTGGTTACACGGGATCTTGGCCTGGTTTTTTCTGCGCCTACCGAACACTTTCAGAAATGGATAATCAGGAATTCGGTGTATAATGTCCTGGGAACTCTTCTTCTGATACAGGGAATTATTTTTCTTTTCTGGAGATATTATAAGAAGCAGAAGGCAGAACGAAAACGTCTCGAGGAGTCGGAGATAATGCTTTTCAGGCTGATTGAAGAGATGCCTGTGGGAGTGATAATACATAATGAGAACCGCGAAATAATAAAAGCAAATAAAGTTGCTGCGACACAATACTCTTATCGCGACCAGGAAGAGATGACAGGAAAAATATTTCCCGAATCGTCAGTGACTGATGTAAGCAATTATTTTTCGAAAAACCTCGGCGGCGCCTTCAACCCGGAACAGTTTGTAATAATAAAGAAAGAAATAGGCGAGATAATCCTGTTCCGCAACAGTATCCCGGTTGTTTTTATGGGCGAGAACGCCAATATGGAGCTGCTTATCGATGTTACAATGCTTGAATCGGCAAGGAAACAGGAGGCCAGGGCAAATGTGGCCAAATCGGAATTCCTTGCCAGGATGAGCTATGAAATTAGAACTCCTCTTAACGGAATCATCGGAATGACAGACATCCTGATCAGGCATGAGCTTGATAAGGAGACTAAAGAGATCGTGGGATTGCTCAGGAGGTCGACAGAGGTACTGCTGAACATAATAAATGATATTCTCGATTTCTCGAAGATCGAAACAGGCAGGATGCTCCTCGATGAGATACCTTTTAGCCTCAGAGACGAAATAGAATATTGCAGTGAACTTGCCAATACCTATATATCCGACAAGGATGTTGTTTTTTCCTGGGATGTCGACGACCGGATACCAGAAAGCATCATCGCTGATCCATACCGCTTAAGGCAGGTTCTGACAAACCTGATACAGCATTCGGCCGCAAATACGGAAAAGGGTATTATTAAACTGAATTGCAGGCTGAAAAACAATAATAGCGGGATTATAACACTTGAGTTTGAACTTGCCGATACCGGAATCACCTTCGATAAAGCCACCCTGAAAAAGATCTTCGGCAATTTTGTGAATATTGAATCGAAGAGCGTTAAAAGCGGCGAGGAATCAGTTTTCGGAACCATGCTGGCACGACAGCTTGCTGAAATGATGGGCGGTGAGCTGACCGCCGAGTGTCCATCAGGCCTTTCGGATGACCAGGGAACAAAAATTACATTCACCATCATCGCCTATTCCAATGAAAGGATTGAGAAAAACATAAATATCGGACATATCACAAAATTCGATATGATAAAAACCCTGGTAATCACAGGATCACAGGGCCGTAACGAAGATGTTTTTGCCTCACTCCATAAAATAGGCCTTGGCATTTCTGTTACAACCTACCAGAAATCGACTGTAACCCAGATAAGGACAAACCTAAATTATCCCGAGGACAGGTACAGCCTGCTGATTATTCTTGATGATGAGGAATTTAATGGCTTTGAAGCAGCACAGGCAATATGGGAAAATAATATTTCCAGAAGCGTAATAATTATTCTCATCAGCTCAAACGACCTCAAGGGCAATTACCTGAAATGTATTACCATGGGCGTCGATCATTACCTTGTTAAACCAATAGATAACAATGAACTGAGAAGTGTCATCCTTACCAGTTTTCCACTGGTGGAAATGCAGAGCGCAGCTATCAATATCAGTGATATAAAAACTGATCTGAGCATTCTGGTGGTTGAGGATAATAAAATGAACCAGAAGGTTATCGGCACCATGCTTAAGAACCTGGGCTATGAATGTGATACGGCTGGCGAAGGATTAACAGGGTTCAATATGGCCCGTGCGAAAAAGTACGACCTGATATTCATGGATCTTATCATGCCTGAAATGAACGGGTACGATGCCGCACGACGAATTCTTGCACATGATAAGAAAACACTTATTGTTGCTTTTACGGCCGACAATATGCCGGAAGCCAAGCGCAAGGCCGAACTGTCGGGGATCCGCGAGTTTATTACCAAACCGGTAAGGATCGAAGAACTGAAAAAGCTCTTTGCAAAGTATTTCCGGAAAAACATGTAACAGGTTTCCCCAGAGTTCTCATTTTCGATTATGGTCCCCTCTGCTGAAAATAAAACTGATGTAAGATCATTCCTCGATCTTTCCGGAAGTATCCCTGTTATTGATGTCAGGTCGCCATCTGAATTTAATTACGGGCACATTCCCGGCGCGCACAATATCCCTCTGTTTGACGATAACGAAAGGGCTGTGGTCGGGACATTATATAAGAAGGAGGGACGTTCCAGTGCTGTACTTAAGGGAATTGAACTATCCGGACCGTGTATGCATGAGAAGCTGAAAGCAGCAATGCAGACCGCTGTGGACGGGAAACTTCTTGTTCACTGCTGGAGGGGAGGTATGAGGTCGGAAGTCATGGCCTGGCTTTTTTCACTTGGCGGAATAGAAACCACTATCCTGGAGGGCGGCTATAAATCGTACAGACATTATATACTTGAAGAACTTGCGAAAAGCCGGAAAATAATTGTCCTTGGTGGAATGACCGGCAGCGGTAAAACACATATTCTCAGGCGCATAGGAGAGCTCGGTAATACCGTCATCGACCTTGAACGACTTGCTAATCATAAGGGATCTGCGTTCGGCGCCCTTGGCCAGGAGCCGCAGCCATCATCAGAACACTTTGCAAACCTTCTTTATGACGAATGGATGAAAAGTGACAACCTGAAGCCTCTCTGGCTCGAAGATGAGAGCAGGAACATAGGATCAGTATTTATGCCTGATACTTTCTACCGCCATTTACAGGTGGCGCCGGCAATTGTTCTCAGGATGCCGGTACCGATGAGACTGCCGCGCCTGATCGAAGAGTATTCAAAGTACCCTGCCGCCCGGCTGAAAGAGTCGATCATGAAGATAAGCAAAAGGCTGGGAGGCAGCAATGCCGCTGAGGCAGCTAAGGCCGTCGATGAGGGCGACTTCTCAAAAGCCATAGAAATAACCCTGGGGTATTACGACAAAACCTATTTGTTCGGAGTGTCACGAAAAGAGTCAGGACAGGTAATTTATGTCGACACCGAGACAGATGATATTGAAATAAACGCACAAATAATTCTTGAAGCTTCGCGTAAGATACGCTTCTGAATGTATTCTTTTATTGGTTCTTAAGATCTTCTGCCCGAACCCATTTGTACACTTTATCCGACCGCCTGAGTACTTCTGCCGTTTTAACGGAGCAATATTCTCCCTTCAGGGCTTTTTCACATTTTTCAAGATTGACCCTGATCTCTTCAGCCTTCAGCTCGATCAACCCGGTGGTGGGTCCTGTAATTAGTATCGTTTCACCTGCAGAAAGGTCGCCGCTTTCAAGTTTGATCTCGGCAACTCCGATTTTTGCGAAATAATTGGTGATCTTTCCGAGATAGATCTTCCTCATTGTGGCACTTGAACCATACCTGTCGTTCCATTCCCCTGTTTTTTGTCCAAGGTAATATCCATCCCAGAAACCCCTGTTAAAGACTGTTGCCAGCTTTTCTTTCCAGGCCGCTGCGCGTTCCCGGGTAAAGGTTCCATCTGCCACAGCATTTACAGCTTCATTGTAACACGACACAACAGTTTTTACATACTCAGCCGACCGTGCCCGGCCTTCGATCTTGAAAACCTTTACTCCTGAATCTATCATACGGTCGATAAATTCTATCGTACACAGATCTTTGGGCGACATGATAAATTCATTGTCCACCTCAAGCTGATATCCCGACTCCTTTTCTGTAACAATATATGATTTGCGGCATGTCTGGTAGCAGATGCCACGGTTGGCCGATGTGTTATTTTCATGCAGGCTGAGGTAACATTTCCCGGAAATGGCCATGCATAATGCTCCGTGAATGAACATCTCAATTTTTACAAGCTCTCCGCCAGGTCCGCGGATATCTTTCTCCCTGATATTATCATAAATGTTCTTTACCTGCTCAAGATTCAGCTCCCGTGCAAGTACGACCACGTCGGCCCATTGTGAATAGAATTTCAGTGCTTCGGTATTGGATATGTTAAGCTGTGTTGAAAGATGAACTTCCATTCCTCTCGAGAAAGCATAGTTAATCGCTGCAAGGTCAGAGGCAATTATTGCTGTTACCCCGCTCTCCTTTGCAGCATCGATAAGATTCTGCATCCGGGTTACTTCTTCATCATAAACTACCACATTTACCGTGAGATAGCTCTTAAGTCCTTTTTCGCGGCAGACAGCTGCTATTTTTTTGAGATCGTCGACAGTAAAGTTATTTGAAGAGCCGGCGCGCATATTGAGTTGTTCAGCCCCGAAGTAAACTGAATCGGCACCTCCCTGTATTGCAGCCATCAGTGATTCATATGATCCTGCCGGGGCCATTATTTCAAATTCATTCCTGTTCATCGTGTCTGCTTCATTTTTTGTTCAGTATGATCCTGATACACGATCCTTTACCCGGTTCGGAGTACCTGACATAGATACGGCCATTATGAAACTCTTCAATGATCCTTTTTGCAAGCGAGAGCCCCAGTCCCCAACCCCTCTGCTTTGTGGTATAGCCGGGGTTGAATATCTTTTTAAAAGATTTTCGCGGTATGCCCCTGCCTGTATCGGTTATGTCAATTATGACGTTTCTGTCATTGCAGCCAACCATGTATCTTATTTCTCCTCTTCCCTCCATAGCGTCGATAGAATTCTTTGAAAGATTTTCGATGACCCATTCCATCAGGGCAGCATTAACAGGAAGCAGAGCCTCTTTCTGGCTCTTAGGATCGAAAAGGAAGGTGACTTTTGAGGAAGATCTTTTTTTCAGGTATTCTACGGTTCTTTCAATGATTGCTATTATGTTTTCATTGGTCAGCGGCGGCCGGGCTCCTATTTTTGAAAACCTTTCTGTGATTTTTTCGAGTCTTTCCACGTCGGCCGCTATCTCGCCGGTGACAGGAAGGTCAGGATATTTCTGGTTAAGAATTTCAACCCACCCGGCAAGCGATGATGCAGGCGTCCCCAGCTGGTGGGCCGTTTCTTTCGACATGCTCACCCAAAGCTGGTTGTCGGCGGCCTTCCGCGAAGAGCTGAAGGCAAGGAACGCCACAAGGATGAAAAGGATAATTATTCCCAGCTGAACATACGGATAGTAAGTCAGCTGGGTCAGTATTACGCTGTCGCGGTAATAGATGAGGTTAGTATACCCATTACCCAGGTCAATGACGATAGGCTTGTTTTTTCTTTTGATCTTCTCGAGAATCACTGGCAGATAGGCCGGGTCCTGCATCCTCACTTCATCGAAATTCTTTGCTGCAATGATCCTGTCGGAACCATCAGTAAGTATCACGGGAACGGTACTGTTATTTTCGACTATTGAGTATGGAAATCCTATGTTTTCGCTCGAATCGGCCGAGATTACCAGGAGGGTGGCTTCGGCCCAGAGCTCCACTTTTTTTCTTTCCTCATCTTTCAGGATGTCAACAAGGTAACGGGTATATATAAGCGATCCGGTCCCTGTAAGCACTGCAAACAGGAAGAGGGAAAGCATGATCCTCGTTTTATACCTGTAACTATTCATCTCTTTTTCTGAAGAGGCTTTTTATCCCGGGAGGTGTTTCCTGCTTCCCGGTTTCGTCTTCCGCTTTTACTGTATCTGTTTCTTCCCATGATATCCTGAATTTCTTTGGCTCTGCGGGCTTACTGGTTTTTACCGTCGAGTCATTACGATACCATCCGTATTCTTCGTTGAGGATCGTTTTCAGATTTTGCCTTTCCGATTTTATCTCGCTCTTAACCTTCGTTCCTGCAGCTTTTACGTCGTATCCTACCTTAACATCGTCGCCCTTGCTCTCTATCTTAAGCAGCAGTGAGGTTTTTCCAAGCCCGTCATCCTGGACAGCGCCGAACTCTGTTGTGTTGGGCTTTGGTTTCCGGATCTTTTTGCTGAGTGCTTCCGACAAAAGTATTTTTACATGATATTCAAAAGCATTATCGAAACTGTGTTTCCCATTTACCGAAAGATCAGCAGCAGAAGATTTTACATCCATCAGTGGTGTGTAAAGATAATTGTTCCTGATGAAGAAATCATTTTCAAGTTTTTCAAAACGTATGTTCTCGAGCTCCGACAGCTCAATGAATGACGATAGATCTTTTACAGGGCCGAAATCTATAAGAGCACCTTTTTCGATGACATATTTCCCCTCGGCAGTTATCGACTTAATGACAGGATTTAACATCGAATCCATCGGTATCATAACGGATACTGACCCGAAAAGAGTGCCGGCAATATTTTCTGCCTTAATAAAATCCTGTCCGAAGTTTTTAAATGAGTTGAATGTTTTTGTAATATCAATTCCTTCGATATTAAAGTTTCCCCTGCCCAGGAACGACTTATCCCTGTTCTGCACAAAGAATCCGTTCCCTGAGACATATCCATCGAGAGATCTTATATTCATCGATTTAAAGTTCAGAACACCGGGTTTATAGCTGATCGATGCGGAAATATTTTCTGCCTCCAGGGTTTTGTACCTGAACCTGCCGGTCGTCAGTTGAACATCGAGGGCAACATCGCCAGGCATGCTGAAAGCCTTTTTCTGAACCGGTTTTGTTCCTGTGTGAGCAGAGAAAAGCTTTTCAGGCTCAAGGCTTCCGCACCTGATCACGGCACTCCCTGACAGTGATGCACTGTTCTCAAGCCACCCGGGAAGATCAAGGAAGGATCCGTTAATCGTGAAGTCATGATCCCGGAAGCTGAAACTGAGGTTATTCACAAAAACAGTGTCGGAGACACTTATCTGTCCCCGCGCATTGCTAATCTTAAACTGCTCGTTATCAGTTCCCAGCGTAAATGAATTGAACTGCAGGCCGGCATGTGGATCGAGCGAAAATATGTCGGCGAGAGTATATTTTTCCTTTAACGGGACAGGTCCCTCAAGGGAGAGAGAAAGGTCAATATTCCCGGAAGAGGATGAGATCTTACTGATATTGAAGAACTCTTTAATTTCTCCCGGTATGACTTTCCCAGACAGTTTAAGGCTTCCGTAGAGTGAATCAAAATCTGAAAGTAATAATGTTCCCCTGTAGAGAGAAGAACCCAGTGTGCCGGAGAACTCTTCTATTGCCAGGGATGAGGTTGCCGGCTTCATTTCTGGTCCGTTGGTAAACCTGCCCGAGAAGGAAAGCCCCTGTATGGAGAGTGGTGAATTGCCATATTTAACAGTGCCGTTCCTGACATTGAACAGCGCTTCGATAAGGGGATTTTCCGTCCGGGAGGCAACGCCTCTGATACTGCTCTTCACCTCCAGGATACCTGAGGGATCATAAGCCGCAATAATCTCTTTAAACCTGAGCGGAAGGAAATCTTTTATAACCGAAATGTCAATATTTTTCCCTGTCAGCTCAAGGTCGAGATCATCATTTTCACCAACAATTCCTGAAATGGAAAAGAGGTAATTATTCAGAGTCAGCGTGCTCCTGCTGAATTGAATTCCTGTTGAGGAACTGAAGAGATTTAGATCGACGGATGCAGGGATGCTTCTGTTAATGCTGAAATTGTAAAGGCTGAAAAGACCGATTTTCATTGTTCCCTCAGCTGAAAATCTTATATCATCGCCTGCTATCCTGCTTTTTAGCTGGCCATTATCGATATATCCCGCCACATGAAGCTGCGTGGCCAGGTTGACATATTCGGCCTTTATTCCGGAGATATTTATTTTTTCAAGGTTAAGGATAAATCCGCCCGAAGCAGTATCATTATCCTGTTCTGCCGTGATTTCATAATTCACGGCACCATTTTTATCGGAGAGAAGATTTACCCGGCCGTTTTTAATACTTATCCGGTCAATATCGTAGACTCCCTTAACGATATCAGTAAGGCTGAACTGAACAGTTACTGCTTCCGCAGACAGAAGAGTGTCGGTGCTGATATTCCCGAATC